>JANNRN010000092.1:0-15772 GCA_031401375.1 Phyllobacteriaceae bacterium
ATCGAGCCGCAATAGATGTCGCGGGGGCCGGTCTCGAGGCCATGCAAGATCTGCATGGCGCTGAGCTTAGGTGCGCCGGTAATGGAGCCGCACGGGAAAAGCGCCGCAAATATGTCCCGCACCGTGAGGCGGGGCAGAAGCCGCGCGCGCACCAAGCTGACCATCTGGTGCAGAGTGCTGTAGGTCTCGACATCGAAGAGTTTCGGCACGGAAAGTGTGCCCACCTCGCTGATGCGGGAAATATCGTTGCGCAGAAGGTCCACGATCATCCGGTTCTCGGCCTGGTTCTTGGGATCGCTTTGCAGGAACCTCTTTTGGGCGGCATCGGCTGCTTTGGTTGCCCCTCGCCGGGCTGTCCCTTTCATCGGCAAGGATTCGATCCAGCCTTCAGCGTCGAGGTTGAAAAACAACTCGGGTGAGCGCGAGACGATCTTTGCCGCGCCGAAACTCACAAAGGCGCTGTGCTTGACAGGCTGACGGGCTGCAAGATCGTCGAAAATCTGGCGCGGATCACCTTGCCATGTCGCGGTGACCGGAAAAGTCAGGTTCGCCTGATAACAATCGCCTTCCCGCAAATGCTGGTGCACGCGGTTGAAGCGCTTTTCATACTCGGCGAAACTCCAGGCCGCCTTTGGCGCGGTGACCGGCGGCCTTTGTTCCCGGCTTTGCAAAGTGATCCCGGTTGTCACATTTGGAAGATCAAATGTTCCAAAGACCGCGAGCGGCATTCTGCGGTTGCCCGGGAGCGCTTTTTGAAGTTTCGGTTCGAAAAGATAGCCGGCCTCATAGGCGAAATAGCCTGCCAGCCACCTGCCGGCCCGGCGCGCCTCTTCAATCTTGTCAAAGACAGATTCGAGCTGATCAAGATCATGGGCGACGAGAAGCTCGCGAGGCCGGTCAAAAAGCATCTCGCGGCGCTTGATGTCGTCGCGAAACAGAATGAAGGGTTGCTCACTTGTTCCGTGCTTCAACCGATTTCCTTGTCGAGCGCATCAAGCTCGTTGATCAGGTCCTCAATCACTGCAAGGCCCTTCGACCAGAATCCTGGATCCGAAGCGTCAAGACCGAATGGCGCGAGAAGGTCGGAATGGTGCTTGGTGCCGCCTGACTCGAGCATGGCGAAGTACTTTTCCTGAAAGCCGGCAGGCGATTGCCGATAGACCGCGTAGAGCGAATTCACGAGGCAATCGCCAAAGGCATAGGCGTAGACATAGAAGGGCGAGTGAACGAAATGCGGGATGTAAGTCCAGAAATTCTCGTAATCCTCGCCGATTTTGATCGCCGGTCCCAGGCTTTCCGACTGAACCGAAATCCATATCTTGCTGATCTCGTCAGAGGTCAGCTCGCTGTTCCGCCTTGCTTCATGCAGCTTGCGCTCGAACTGATAGAAGGCGATCTGGCGAACAACTGTGTTGATCATGTCCTCGACCTTCTGGGCGAGCATGGCTTTGCGCTCGCGTTTGTCGACGGTCTTGTCGAGAAGCGAGCGAAACGTGAGCATCTCGCCAAACACCGATGCGGTTTCAGCGAGGGTAAGAGGTGTCTGGCTCATCAGCGGGCCCTGTTTGCTCGCCAGCACCTGATGGACGCCGTGGCCCAATTCATGCGCCAGTGTCATCACGTCGCGCGGCTTGCCCATGTAGTTGAGGAGAACGTAGGGGTGCACCGAAGGCACCGCCGGATGGGCAAACGCCCCCGGCGCCTTGCCGGGCCTCAAAGCCGCGTCGATCCAGCCATCGGTGAAAAACTTGCTGGCGATCGCGGCCATTGGCGGCGCAAAGCCGTGATACGCCTCAATGACAATATCGCGCGCGTCATTCCAGTGGATTTCCGCTTTCGGCGCCTCCGGAAGCGGCGCGTTGCGATCCCACGTATTGAGTTGATCCATGCCGAGCCAGCGCGCCTTCATGGCGTAGTAGCGGTGAGAAAGGCGCGGATAGGCGTCTTTGACAGCTGCCGACAAGGCATTGACGACTTGAGGCTCGATCCGGTTGGCAAGGTGACGGCTGTCGGCGATGTCATCGAACTTGTGCCAGCGATCGGATATTTCCTTGTCCTTTGCCAGCGTGTTGGTGATCAATGTGAAGAGCCGCACGTTGTCCTTGAACGTTCGCGAAAGCGCATCATGCGCAGCTTTGCGTCTGGCTGGATCGGCGTCCTGCAATAAATTGAGAGTTGCCTCCAGTGCGAGCGGTTCGCCCAAAACCTCGAAACGCAAAGCCGTCATGGTTTCATCGAAGAGGCGGTTCCATGCGGCGCGCCCGGTGATGGATTTCTCCAGAAAAAGCTGTTCGGTTCGGTCGTCGAGTTGGTGCGGTTTGTCCTTTCGCAGGTCTTCAATCCACGGCCGATAATGCGCCAGGCCGGCGTTTTGCGCGAACGCGCTATCGATCAGACTGTCGTCGACCTTGTTCAGCTCAAGGGTAAAGAACAGAAGGTGGGAGCCAACCTGCGTCATTCTTTCCTGCGCATCACCATAGAACTTGGCGAGTGTCTGGTTCGACGTGTCAGCGAAATAGGAAAGACCGGCAAATGACATGATCCGGCCAACCGTTTCCTCGAGCTTTTCGTACGCCTGAATCAGTCCCGCCAGATTTCCGCCGCCGGGTTTGCGGGCTTCAGCATCAAGGTGTCCTTTCCATGTTTGCTCGAAAGCAATCGCCTCGGCCGCAACGCGGGCGCAGTCTGCCGAGTAATTTGCTGAATCCATGCCGGCGTAGAGATCATCCAGGTTCCAGCTTGGAAGAAGTTGAGCGGAAGTTCTGTCGTGCCCGGAAGATTCCACTGAAAAACAGATTGATACATTAGCAATTGGCTTATATGAGCGGTTCATGAATGTTTCTGCCCTCTGCGGCTATGTTCAATCGCACTCGCTCTTTTGCAGGTTGCAGTGAGGAGTAACAGAGATTTTACCTGCTTTGTTGAGGCGATCTTTAGCCCTGTCTGGTAGGTGAGGGGAAGACGGGAAATGAACTACGGGACAAAATGCCAAGCCGGATATTGATTGTCGATGATGAACCCGTTCAGCGTCGCCTGCTTGAGGCAGCAGTGTCGCGCATGGGCTTTGAAGCCCTCGCGGTGGAAGGCGGGCAGCAGGCGCTTGCCGTATTTGAAGGCGCGTCGCCGCCAGATATCAGCGTAGTCATACTCGATCTTGTCATGCCGGATCTCGATGGCATGACTGTGCTTTCAAAGCTTCGCGAGCGCGGCTTCAACGTTCCCGTCATTGTTCAAACCGCGCAGGGCGGGATCGACACCGTGATTTCAGCCATGCGCGCCGGCGCTTTTGACTTCGTTGTCAAGCCGGTGTCGCCCGAACGGCTTCAGGTTTCGATCAACAATGCGCTCAAGCTCGACGCGCTTGAAGGAGAGATGAAGCGGATCAAGCGCAGTTCCGCGGGCGTTCTGACTTTCGGCGATCTCATTACGAAAAGTCCCTCGATGGAGCGCGTGCTGCGTCTTGGCGAAAAAGCCAGCCAATCGAACATTCCGATCATCATCGAAGGCGAATCAGGCGTCGGCAAGGAGATTATCGCCCGCGCCATCCAAGGTTCCAGCAAGCGGCGCAGCAAGCCTTTTATTACGGTCAATTGCGGCGCCATTCCCGAGAACCTTGTCGAAAGCGTTTTGTTTGGTCACGAAAAGGGTTCGTTCACCGGCGCGGTGGACAAACATCTTGGCAAGTTCGTTGAAGCTGACGGCGGCACATTATTCCTCGACGAGATCGGCGACTTGCCCCTTGATGCCCAGGTAAAGCTGCTCAGGGCGATCCAGGAAGGGGAGATTGACCCCGTCGGCGGCCGCAAGACGGTGAAAGTCGATATTCGCCTGATTTCCGCAACGCACAAGAATCTCCTGGAACTTGTCAAGCAAGGACGGTTTCGCGAAGATCTCTACTATCGGCTCAATGTTTTTCCGATTTTCATCCCGGCTCTTCGGGACCGAAAAGATGACATTCCCGCACTGACCCGGCACTTTATGGCAAGGTTTGCGGCTGAAGAGGGCCGCAAGGGCCTGTCATCGATACATCCGCAGACAATTGCCTTGCTGCAAGCCTATTCCTGGCCGGGCAATGTCCGGCAACTTGAGAACGCGGTGTTCCGCGCAGTGGTGCTGTGCGAGGGCAATGAGCTTCTGCCCTCGGATTTTCCACAGGTTTTGAGCCATGTCAGCCCGATCGAGGCGGCCATTTCAGCGACAAATCACGGCACGTCAGGCGAGATGGCATTTGAGACGCCGCATGCCTCAGCCGGCGCCCGGGCCGGTGACCACAACAATTCAGGCGGCGCTGGAACCGTTCGTCCGTTGGACGACGATGGCAATGTTCGTCAAATTATTGAAATTGAGGAAGAAATCATCCGATTCGCCATAAGCCACTATAATGGCCAAATGAGCGAAGTCGCACGCCGGCTCGGGATCGGCCGATCCACTCTTTATCGCAAGCTGAAAGATTTCGGTATTGATTCCGGCGAGGATTCAAACCTCGACGAATCGGCGGCGTAGTGCGCGCCGGACGATTATGTGCGGACCCTTCGACGCGCCGGATCGATTAACCGTTCAGTTAACGCTTCCTTGACCATGTCTGGTTTATCGCTATGTGGTTACTGTGTTTGCCATGGTCTGACCGCATTTCTTGTTCAAGAAGATGCGGTTGCCGACAAAACAAGGTGACGGTCGCATCGGGATTTGCGATCAAGATGGGGTCATTCATTGTGGTTGGACGTCGCGCGTGAGGGAATTCCAGTGCGTTGAGGACAATGTGAAGCGCGGCTTGAGTGCCGCTGCGCGCGTTTTGTTTCTCCTGATCTTCAGCATGATATCAACGCTGGTTTTCACCGCCGCTTCCACGGCGGAGACCCGCACTCTCAAGATTTATCACATTCATACCGGCGAGCGGGTCGAGATCACGTATAAGCGTAACGGGCGCTATCTTCAGGACGGCCTCAACAAGCTGAACCGCGCCCTTCGCGACTGGCGGCGCAATGAGCCGACGAAAATGGACCCCCGGCTTTTGGACACCATCTGGGAGGCCTACAAGCGGAGCGGGTCACGCGGCTACGTTCACGTGATTGGCGGTTACCGGTCTCCGGCAACGAACTCGATGCTCAGGAAGCGGTCGAAAGGTGTTGCCAAGGAAAGCCAGCACATGAAGGGCAGAGCCATGGATTTCTTCATCCCTGGTGTGTCGCTCAAGAAGTTGCGGTACATTGGCTTGCAACTGCAGGCCGGAGGTGTGGGCTACTACCCGCGTTCGGGCTCGCCTTTTGTTCACATGGATGTGGGAAGCGTTCGTCATTGGCCGCGCATGAGCCGCAGCGAACTGATGGCTGTTTTCCCGAACGGGAAAACCATCCATGTTCCGACGGATGGCAAACCCCTCTCGGGCTATAATGTTGCGCTGGCAAGCTACAAGTCGAAGCTGAAGACGGGCGCCTCCACGAAGATTGACAGCACTTCAAGCGGTTCCGGCGATGGATCAAAGCCGCGGACGCTTCTGGCGGCGCTATTTGGCGGAGGCGCTGATGAAGAAGAAGACATTGGCGCGGCGGAAGAGCCTGTTTCCGCCAAGGCAAAGCCTGCCAAACAGGTTGTGATCGAGGACGACGCGACACCAGTCAAACCGACAGCGCCCAAACCGGCGAAGGAAGTTCTTGTTGCGGCGTTGCCACAACGGACGACGCCAGCGCCACTTGCAATTATTCGGCCCGCGGAAGATGTCGGTGCGAGCGAGGAACTGCTGCCCGAGGCGCTTGCCTTCGCTGTCCCCGTACCATCCAAGAAGCCGCGGTTGAATCCGGTGCTTTCCGCGCCGTCGGCTGAAGCTGCGCTTGCCGCACGCATGGCGCCTGACGAGACCGCGACCGTTCAGATGGCGAGTGCGGACCCGGCAGCGGAAGTGGAGGCTATCAGAGCAGCGCTCGGCGCAGACGCGCCTGCCGAAATCGTGGCTGAGGCCCCGTTCATTACTGGGACTGTTCCCGTGCCGCTGCGCAAACCTGACCAGCAGGACGAGTTCATGGTGGCGAGCGTTGCTGTTCCCGCACAACGCCCTTTGCTTGAAAGGCTTGGCGGCGCTGAGACGGCAAACGCAGGCGATATGGCGGTTCTTGAGGAGCCGGTCGTCACTGCCTTGGCCGAACCGCAGCAAAATACATCCGAGACGGATGCTGATCTGCGCAAACTGTTGTCCGGGCAAGACAGCGTCGAAACTGCGATGGCGGCGGACGCTGTTGTCAAAACAACCGCGAAGGGTGCGAAACCGAAAGCAGCTGACGCGAAGAAGGCGCGCAAGTCCGTCGTGATTCCGGTCGACCAGGACCTTGGCAAATTTGCCCTGTCCAAGGAGCCGGTGACGACCAATGGCGGGGAAGTCGTTGGTTTGACGTATGCGCAGAATTCAGTCTGGGTGTCGCCGACCGAGGTCTATGTCGCCGGCTTCTCAGCTGAAGCACCGCAGAATGTGAACAAATTCTCAGGCAAGGCCGTGAACTTCCTCAAGGTGGCGAAGTTCAAGAAGGTGAACTGAACGGCCTCCGCCGTGCGCTTCGCCACCGTCCATGGTTGACTTTCAAGCCGTGCCGGAAGGGTCCCGCGCCCAATCAATCCCGATGAACCAGGTCTATTGCTGACGCTTGGCCAGTTTCACCGCGGCCGCCGCAAGGGACTCGATTTTGGCCCAATCGCCAGCCTCAACCGCTGCTTTCGGCGCGACCCATGATCCGCCAACGCAGATGACATTTGGCAGGCTGAGATAGTCCGCTGCATTGGCTGCGGTGATGCCGCCGGTGGGGCAAAATGTGGCGGTGGCAATTGGCGATGACAGCGATTTGAGGAAGGCCGCGCCCCCTGCCTGTTCGGCGGGAAAGAACTTCAGCACGGAGTAGCCTCTGTCCAGCATTTCCATGATTTCGCTCGGTGTAATGGCGCCCGGAAGAAGCGGGACATCGCTGTCTGCAGCCGCTTTGCGGAGGTCCTTCGTGCAACCTGGACTGACAATGAATTTGGAGCCGGCCTTTTCGGCTTGCTCGAACTGGCGTGCATTGAGGATTGTGCCTGCGCCGACAATGCAGTCCTCAACTTCCCCGGCGACGCGTTTGATGGCCTCAAGCGCGTCCTTGGTGCGCAGCGTGATTTCGATGGCCGCAAGACCGCCTTTTGCCAGAGCGCGCGCCAAAGGAACGGCATGTGAGACATCATCGATCACGAGCACGGGCATTACTGGTTGGCCCCGAAGGACTTTCAGAAGTGCTTTGGTCTTTTGCATGCACAGCTCCATGCGTGATTAAATCGATTTAGTCAGCCCGCTCCTAGCGAGGCCCAGGAGAATTGTCCATGCAGTATGTCAACGACAGGTCAGTTGCGCAAACCCAAAAGGCGGGCAAGGAGGTGCATGAGACGGGTAATCCATTGATGGTCAGGTGCTGCATTTGCCGCCGCCGCCAATGCGGACAGGGTTTTGGCGCCGGCGATTCCGTCGGCCAAGAGACGCTGCCGTGACTGAAACGCTTTGACGGCAGTCCTGGTCGGAACATCAAAAATGCCCGAAAGAGGCGTGGGGTAACCAAGCGAAGTCAGCGTCAGCTGCAGTTCGCGCACGCTTTCACCTTTCGCACCAAGCGAGAGAATGGCTGATCGGCCCGGCGGTGAAGCTGGCGCCGGGTCGGTCTCGCCCTTGAGGGCGCAATAGCTGGCATAGGCTGATCTCAGCTTGACGTCATAGCTGTTTTTGCGGAAGCCGGGTCCGTTGTAGCGGCGTGCAAAAGCCGTCCAATCCTGTTTGACGAGCAAGGGCGTAAGGCCGTTCTTCTCGATAAACCGGATGAGCAGACCAACTTGCCCTGTCACACCGGCGCGGGCCTCATCAACCATGGCCGCGACCGAGGGATATCCGAGCGCTTTCCAATGTGCGCCCATGACCTGGCCTACGCCCCATGACGTGCTTTCGAGCGCGGCATTTTGTGAGATGGAACAGGCCCGGTTGAGCAAGGCCCAGCGCTGGCTCTGTGAGCGCGGATTGGCGATCGCGCCGGCAATGGGTGACGACAAGCCGTCACGCCGGGCTTTTTCGCGGAATTCTCCTTTGAGGCGCCGGTCAAAGTAATGACCTTCGAAGCGAATGAGCGGCTCGTTGCGGCCATCCACCAAGGCGAAGAAGATGCCATTCGACTCCACTTCGATCACCGCAAGAAGTGCGGCTGGATCAAGGCCGGATTTTCCGGCGGCGGCCACAATAAGGTCTTTGATACCCGGTGCGAACATTGGACATCCTTTCGTGGAAATCTTGCGCCGGAAGGAGGAGGGGGGGACGCATTTTCTTCGCGCCTCCCTCCGTTGAACTTCCCGCACGGCAGCAAGATCCGCAAATGTCACTCAAATTACTCAGGAAATGGGCGGCCTTGCCTTTGCCGCATGTTTTTGGTTTATCCCCGCCGCATGGAGAAACTATCCCCCAATCATCCGTTTACCGTCGCCGCGCTTTACAGGTTCACGCGACTGGAACGCTTTGCTGAGTTAAAGGCGCCGCTGGCGGCGTTTTGCTGTTCGCGCGGGATCAGGGGGACGTTGATTCTGGCGCACGAGGGAATCAATGGAACCGTGGCTGGAACGCAAAGCGCCATCGCCGAGTTGATCGCCCATCTTGAAACCTGGCCGGAACTTGCCGGGGCCGAGGTCAAGTACAGCCATGCGGCAAGAATGCCATTCTACAGGATGAAGGTGCGATTGAAACGCGAGATCGTCACCATGGGGATTGCCGATGTCGATCCCCTTAAATCGGCTGGCACCTATGTGAACCCGAGTGAGTGGAACGAACTGATCGCTGATGAGCGTACGATCCTGATCGACACGCGCAACGATTACGAAGTCAAGATTGGAACCTTCAAGGGCGCGGTCGATCCAAACACCAAGACGTTTACCGAGTTTCCGGCATGGCTGGCTGAGAACAAAGCCAGTCTGGAAGGAAAGAGGGTCGCGATGTTCTGCACGGGCGGCATTCGGTGTGAAAAGGCGACAGCTTTCGTCAAGGGTCTGGGCTTTGAGGACGTGTTCCACCTCAGAGGCGGGATACTGAAATATCTGGAAGAGGTTCCGGCGCAAGAAAGCCGTTGGGAGGGCGAGTGCTTTGTCTTCGATGAACGGGTTTCTGTGGGGCATGGGCTTGTTGAAGGCGAGGCGGAACTGTGCCGTGCGTGCCGCAGCCCGTTGACCACTGAAGCGATGCGATCGCCGCTTTACGAAGAGGGCGTTTCCTGTCCGGCCTGTTTCGAAAAACGCACAGAACAGGACCGCGCCCGTTATGGCGAGCGGCAGAAGCAGATCGGACTGGCCAAACAACGCGGCGGCCGGCACATCGGCAAGTAGACCACCCGCATTGCAATCATGCCGCCGCATTCCTAGCTGAGTATCGCTTGCCGATCCTGGTTTGACCATTCATGGAGATGTTGATGTTTGACCCCAAGAAAATGCTGGACGAACTGCTTGGCGCCAAAGTGCCGGGAACGGAAGGTACCGTGCGGGACAAGTTCGGTCAGGCAACCCAAATGGCGAAAGACAATCCGCTTGCCGCCGGCGCGCTTGCCGCCGTTCTGCTTGGCACCAAGTCAGGCCGCAATGTCGCGGGTTCAGTTGTCAAGCTTGGCGGCCTCGCCGCCATTGCCGGTCTGGGGTACAAGGCGTGGCAGAATTACCAGAATGGCGGAACGCCGGTTGAATCCGCAAAGGGAGAGCCCGAGTTGATTTCCCCGCCGCAAGATTCAGGATTCGCCCCGGAAACGGATGCAACGGAAAGCCGCGAGTTCGCGCTGGTCCTGGTGCGCGCGATGATTGCGGCGGCACGCGCCGACGGACATATCAACGACGATGAAAGGGCCAAGATTGGCGAAAGGCTCGCCATGGCTGGCATGGACCCTGAGGCGCAGGAATTTCTGGCACATGAACTTGAGGCGCCGGTTGATCTGGATGCGCTGATTGCCGCCGCGAAAACTGAAGCTCAACGGGTGGAGCTCTACACCGCTTCCCGCCTGACGATCAGCCCGGCAACCCGTGCGGAGCGCGGCTATCTTGACCTTCTGGCCGGACGCCTGCAATTGCCCGATGCTTTGGTCGACCACATTGAGGCAACGGTTTCAAACGCCACGGCTTGACGGCAAACCTGTCAGATGGCCGGTTCGCCTGACCAAGTGATGCCAAAAGGGCAGATCAGACGCGCGAGCCTGCGGGACGTCGCGTCAATCCGCGCTCTGACTGATGATGCCTACTCGAAATGGATCGACGTTATCGGCCGCAAGCCGAAGCCGATGACGGCCGATCATGAACTTGCTGTCCGCAACCACCTGATCGATCTTTTTGAAGTGGATGGCGATGTCCGCGGGCTTATTGAAATGATCCCCGGCGGGCAATTCCTGCTGATTGAAAACCTGGCGGTAGCGCCTCGACATCAGGGATCAGGTATTGGACAGGCGCTGCTGGACCATGCGCTTGGTGTGACGGCTTCCTATGGGCTGAAGGAAATTCGCCTTTACACCAATGCTGCATTTGCAGCGAACGTCGCGTTCTACACACGCCGCGGCTATGTCATCACCCGTCACGAGAAATTGGCGGGAGGCGGCGATATGGTGCATATGGCAAAGTTGGTTCCGTTGTCTTGAACTCCTGGCCTGGTGGCTTTAGACTGGTGAGACAGGAGTCTGATCGAGCCGCAAGCCCGACAGATATTTTGCAGAGCAGAGCCCTCCCGCATTTCTGCATTTCTATCTCAATTCGTGCCGCCGGGCGGGAGATTCGCGTGTTTGATTTCACAAGTCTGGACATTCTGCTTGCGCTCGGAATGGCGCTTGGGGCTACCCTGTTCACTTCCGTCGGACATGGCGGAGCATCCGCCTATATCGCACTGATGGCGCTGTTCGGCCTCGCCCCGGCCGTCATCCGGCCAACCGCGCTGGTGCTCAACATCCTGGTCACGGGTTTTTCGTCCCTGCGCTACTTTCAGGCAGGACTGTTTCGGTGGCGCACATTATGGCCGGTGCTGGCCGGCGCGCTGCCGATGGCGTTTCTCGGTGGAAGCATTCAGCTTCCCGGTCATTTCTATAAGCCGTTGGTAGGCGCGATTCTTCTTGTCGCGGCATTCCGGCTGCTGATGCCGCATGAACTGAAAAGCACGCTCACATGGAAGGACATCCCGATTGGATGGGGAATTGTCTGCGGCGTCGTCATCGGATTTCTTGCAGGCTTGACGGGAACCGGGGGAGGCATTTTCCTGTCGCCAATTCTCCTGTTCATGGGCTGGTCCGAAACGCGCACGACGTCAGGTGTGACAGCAGTTTTCATCTTTTGTAACTCCCTGGCGGGTTTGCTCGGTAACTATGCAAGTGTGAACTCCTTGCCGCCGCAGACGCTCTTGTTTGCCATTGCCGTTATGTCGGGTGCGGTGATCGGCACCCGGCTTGGCATTTCCACTTTCGCCAAGCGCGGAATTTTGCGCGCGCTCGGAATAGTGCTGACGATCGCCGGGCTGAAGCTGATCGGGCTTTTCTGACACCCGGCCAAGCCAATCTTGTGGTTAACCGCGTGTTAACCATTTGAGCGCAGCATTTGACCAACCCGGTTCTCCTCCCATGCCGGGCGTCTTAGGAGGCGGTTCGCAAGAGCCGCCTTTTTTTGCGGTCATGGCTTGCAGCTCGTTCCGGGAAACCGGTAAGACCATGAGAGACGCGGAGGCTCGCTTGGAAGACTTGTCGAATTGGAAAGGCCGTGAGCGGCCGCAGCGAGTGGTGTTGGAAGGCCGCTATGCGCGGCTCGAGCCGCTTGATGCGAAGAGGCATGGCGACGGACTTTATGTGGCCGCCACTGCCGGCGATGCCGATGCGCGGTTCCGGTGGCTGCCGGAAGTGGCCCCGGAAAGCCGTGAAGCGTTTCAGCCTTGGCTTGACAAGGCAGAGGCAAGCCCCGACCCGATGTACTTTACCGTGATCGACAAGAAGACAGGGCAGATCGGCGGGCGCCAGACCATGATGCGGATCGATGCGCCGAATGGTGTGGCCGAGATCGGCCATATTCATTGGGGGCCGCTCATCCAGCAAAAGCCGGTGACAACCGAGGCGCTTTATCTGTTTGCGCGCTATCTGTTTGATGATCTGGGCTATCGGCGCTTTGAATGGAAATGCAACAACACCAACGAGCCGTCGAAACGCGCCGCTTTGCGTTACGGTTTTGTTTTTGAGGGTGTTTTCCGCAAAGTGATGGTCGTCAAAGGTGAAAACCGGGATACGGCCTGGTATGCGATGACAGACGATGACTGGAAGGTGGCCAAGCCGGCGTTCGAGGCTTGGCTTGATCCGTCGAACTTTGACAGCGAGGGCAGTCAGAAGAGGCGGCTTGAGGAATTCAGAAAGCCATGAGCCCTGATGACAAGAGAAACGCCGTGGCGGCTGCCATCATCATGCTGGTGTTTGGCGGCGGCTTCATCGTCATGCCGAAAATCGTCCTGTGGCTGGGCAATTATTCACCCTGGCTGGGCGGATTGTTTGGCGCGTTGTTTGTCATGGCGTTTTTCGGCGTTTTTTGGCTGCGGCGGAAGTATCTTCGCAGAAAATAGCGTCAGGCGCTGAGCGAAGCGCCAAGCAGGGTCAGGCCCAGGAAAAACACCAGCGCCGCGCCGCCGATCTCGGCGATGCGGTGGATGCGCAGGGCGGCTGAATCGCTTGAAGCGAGGCGCACAGCCGTATTCTTGGCAGTGACGGCGAGTATTGCAAGAGTTGAAACCGTGATGGCCGTGCCGAGCGCCATGGCAAGGACGGACAGAATGCCGCCAACATAGAGGCCGTTGAGCAGCGCGAACGTCAGGACAATCAGCGCGCCCGAACAGGGCCGCATGCCAACGGCGATAATCGCGGACCAGGCGGTGCGCCAGTCGAACTTGTCCTCCAGCAGCCGCGGGTCCGGCGCGTGGCTATGGCCGCAATCCTGGCAGACTTCTCCATGGATGTGGTCGTGGTCCGCGTGCGGATGGTCGTGGCCGCCATGATGGGCGCGCGCCAAAGCGGGCGCGGCGGCGGCACCAAACAACGGCCGGAACGCCTTTTGCCACAGGAGCCAGGCGCCAAAAGCTGTAATCAAGGCAAAGCTTGCGACTTCCATGAACCAGGTGGCGTCGTCCATGGAAATACGGGTGCCCCTCAACAAAAGGAAGGTGATGCCGACGACCAGTATGGCGACCAGGGCCTGCAGGAACGAAGAGAGGAAAGACAAAAGGATGCCGCGGCGAAGGGCAACTTCGTTGGCGAGCATGTAGGATGAGATGACCGCCTTGCCGTGACCCGGACCTGCGGCATGGAAAATGCCATAGGCGAAGGAGAGTGCGACAAGAACCCATGCCTGGCTGCCGTCTTCGCGCATGGATTTGAGCGTCCCGGTCATGGCGCGGTAAAACTCGCGCTGCTGGGTGTTGATCCAATGAAAGAGACTGGCGAAGGGGCCGCCCGGCGTGAATGCAACTTCATTGTTGCCAATGCCCAGAGAACTGGCGGCGTGGGCGCAAAGCGGCAAAAGCGCCATGGCCAGAACAAGGAAAAAACCGGAGCCTCTAGTCAGCTTCATTGTGGGCAGGTCACTTCCAGACGGGTGGCGAAGAGCTGGCTCATATTGGCGGGGTCGGTGGTCTGGAAGAACGCGTCCGTCAGGTTCTTCTGATTTTGCGCCATGGCCTCTTCAGGGTCCGGGCGCACAACCTTTGCGGCGCATCCGGCCGGCAGCACCGGGGCTTTCATGTCCGTGTCTTCGACAAAGTCGATTGCCGTGTAGAAGGTTGGATCATAAATGCCGAAAGACACGGTTCCGCGCAGCGGCAGTATTTTTTCCGGCGATGAATCAAACGAGATAACCAGCGTCTGATCATCCATGCGCGCCGTCAAGTTGGGCGGCCGGACCATCGTGATTTCGGATCCGTTGCTCTTGATCGTCTGGAAGTAGTTGAACTCGCCGATTGATTCCACGATCGTGTTTTGCACTTCCTGGAGTTCGGCGGCGCTCAGTTTCAAATCCTGATCCGTGTCGAATTCGACAAGGACGGTGCTTGAGAACACGTCGTCGAAAACCCAGACGTGGCTCAGCTTTTCAACCGTGCCATTGGGGTTCAAGACGAGGCTCAGCTTTGCTTCGGCAAAGACGTGCGGGTGCGAGCTGGCCGGCGATGCAACTATCGCTGCGGCCGCACAGATGATCAGGAGCAGAGTATTTTTTCGAGCCATAATCATGATTTCGCAATCCTGCGGCGCTTGTCGCTGACCATTCCGACAAAATTGCGACGCCCGCGCGTCCACATCGCAAGATCAACCATTCATACATCAACTCATTGATTTAGAACATGGTTTTCCGCAAGGAACGGTTCGCTGGCGGCGCCGGTTCGTGGGCGCATTCGTTCAGATGCTGTCTTCATACATTGAACAATCATCCGCATGATCCTTGAACCACTGGGCGAGAAAGTCGACCAGAACCCGGACCTTCGCGGGAAGGTAGCGGCGATGCGGATAGACGGCAAAAATGCCGCGATCGGCGTTGGCGGCGCCTTCAAGGGCCTGGATGAGGCGGCCCGACTTGATTTCGGCCGCTGCGACGAAATCCGGCAAGACCGCAAAGCCCAATCCAGCCAAGGCCGCGCGCTTGGCGGCGAACGGCGAGTTGACCTCGATGCGCGAGCGTACGGAAACAGTGACGGGGTTGCCCGCGGCATCGTCAAACGACCAGTTGGCGAGCGTCCGGTTATTGGTGTCGACGACACAGGGCAGATGCGCCAAGTCTTGGGGAATTAACGGTTTTCCCACCCTGGCGATGAGATCCGGGGAGGCGCAAAGCACAAGGCTGAACGGTGCCAGCCGGCGCGCGATGAGGGACGAATCTTCCATGCGCGTAATGCGCACGGCCAAATCAAAGCCTTCCTCCACCAGATCGACAAAGCGGTCATCGAGCCTGATGTCGAGAACGATCTGCGGGTAGGCGACGGCAAAATCAATGAAAGACTGGCCGAAATTCGAATCCGCGAGCGTGCGCGGAGCGGCCAGCTTGATGCGTCCACGCACGTCACCCGACGTTTCGCGAACGGTTTCCTGAAGAGAATCAATCTCCTTGATGATTTCCGAGGCGCGTTTGTAATAGGTGTGGCCAGCTTCGGTCAGCGAGAACTGGCGCGTGGTGCGATTGAGCAGAAGCGCGCCGATATCGTCTTCCAGTTCCCGCACATACTTGGACAACAGCGCCTTGGAGCGGCCGATCTTGCGCCCGGCGGCGGAAAATCCCTCGGCTTCCACCACATCGATCAGAGCCCGCATGCGGGTCAGCGTGTCCACAATCCGTCATCCATTGCCTGACAATCTGCCAACTTTCTCAAATCAATCTATCAACCTTTACATGGTGATTTGAGAAGATGGGCGATGCCGTTTGGTTCGTTCACTATTGTTGAACAATTTTTCCCGAAGCGGCAACACAAAAAGATTTTTCGGGGCGCGAAGTTTTTCATTGTTTTGCAACAATTTCCTCCTTATATCGCGGTTACCCAGAGTCGCACGTGCCCTTTGGCGTCCCCCGGCGCAAGCCGGAACAGCACCTGAAAGCCAACGCGCTTTCAGCTGGTTCGAAAGAGCCACGGACGCCTGATAGCAACGACGGTGCGGGCTACTTTAGTCTCAGCCGGCTGTCCACAAGCCGGGGTCATTGAAGAGGCACACCCTCATTGCCGGCAGGGCGGAGAATTCTCCAATCCAAGGCAGACAAAGCGGACAAG
>JANNRN010000093.1:0-3728 GCA_031401375.1 Phyllobacteriaceae bacterium
CTGCCCGTTTCATCGACCGTCACACCGGATTCGTCCACAATATAGATGTCATTGCCATTGCCGCCGCGCAGGGTGTCGGCGCCGCCGCCGCCTGAAAGCGTGTCATTGCCCCAGCTGCCGGTAATGATGTTTGCCAAGGCATTGCCGGTCAGAACCTGTCCTGTGCCGGATGTGCCCACCAGGTTCTCGACGTCGCCGAGCACGCTGGCCGACTGGAGGCTGAAAGAAGCAAGTCCGGTCCGGATGACGTCCGTGCCTGAACCGCCGCTTTCGTCCACCACGTCGCCGGCATTGTCGACATAATAGGTGTCGTCGCCCGCACCGCCCTGCAACGAGTCGGCTCCCGCGCCGCCGGAAAGGATGTCGTTGCCATCGCCGCCGAGGAGCTGATCATCACCGCCGCCGCCAGAAATCCGGTCAGCGAACCCGGTGCCGACAAGAACGTCCGCGCCTGAAGTTCCCACTATATCAGGGCCGGGAAAGCCGGCCATGAAATTGGCCGTCTCATTGAGAACATCCTGCCAAAGCTGGCTTGTCGCCGAGTCATCAATATGGCTTTGACCCCACCAGAATACCGCCGCCGCTCCTTCCGTGGCGGCGAGCATTTCGGCGAGTTCCGCGGCTGTCGGGGGAACAATACTCGCAACAAGCGCTGGATCGAGGGTCGCCAGTTCCTCAGCGGAGTAAAGGTCCTGAAAGTTGAAGGCTTGAAGCACCATGGCAAATTGTTTTTGCGGCAGCTCTGCCTGCAACCAGGCCATGAAATCCTGAATCACCTGAGCGGGCGGAACGATGGCTCCGTTGCTGTAGGGAGTGACGGAGCCGATTGTCGAGCATATCGGGTAAAGGTCGAAGCCAACGATATCCGCCCATTCGCCATGCGCGGCAACCTGCTCGAGATAGGCCGCAAGGCCCTCGACCGTCATATCCGGATTGCCGTGGACCTGCAGCAGTTGAATGGCGGAGTCGATGGATTTCACGTGCTCGAAAAGCGCCTGCGACGCGGCAACGCTGATGTTTCTGATAGCAGGCTCGTCATAGCCGTAAACCGCGTAGATCAAATCACTGCCAGCCGCATTGATCAGTGCCAGCAGCGGGTCGTTTTCCGGCGAGGGCAGTGGCTCGTTGGGATCGTAGAGCTGATCGGCGGCAATGACGAGTTTGATGCCGTGCGCCCGCATGGCTTCGTACACCGAGGGGTCCGCTGTGCCAAACGGGGGTGGAAGGAAGTCTGTCTCGAGGCCGAGGGCGAGTTCTACCGGGATTTCCTGATACTGCGTACAAGGCAGATAGACGGTGATCCCCGCAGCTTCAAGCGCACTGAAAATAGCATCGTAATCCCTGCTCTCGGCAAGGTCTTGCGGGACACCCGCCGCGCCAAATATCATTCCCGCCACCAATGTTACTGCTGAAAAGATATGAATGAATAACAAGAAATATTTAGATAGTTGTTCTGCAAAAAATAATAATTAAAAACAAACAAACATAAATCTTTGTTGTGCAATTAAACAGAATTTAAACTGACATCTATTTCAAATGAATTGAATTTATACGGTTTGAATAAATATTTAAGAAAATTAAGGACGTAAAATCAGAAGATGTATTCAAAAAAAGGAATAGAAAATAGTCAGATGCAGCCGGCACATATGACGCAAGCAAGCCGTGCTTTCTTCCTTTGCGGCACCGGCTGCTGCCAACGCAGGCTGGCACATCAAACTTCAGTGGGTGAACTGGTGCAGGAGCGCAATGTGGGCCTTGGCGGGAAGGCGGCCTCGTCTCTGGCGGCAGGCTGACAGGGCATTCTCAGGAAACACGGCAAACGGATTTCGTGCCCTGAAATGCAAAGAAAACCTGGACGCTATCGGCAATTCAAGGGAACGACGACATTCTTGATGAGGCGCATGGCTGCCAATCAACCGTTTGGATAATTCGAGCAACACGGAGCCTTGGTTCAGGAGCCCCGGCGACATGATCGCCGATCAATTCCTCGCAAGAATTGCGTCAAGCTTTTGGCGTTGGCGGTGCATTTCCAGAAACACTTCATAGTCCTTGTCATAGCGTTGACGCGCGCTGGGATTTGGCTCGCACCGCACCGCGCCGCGATGCATGGCCGCGCTTGCTGCAGTCAGTGAAGGATGCAGACCGGCGGCGGCGGCGGCAACCATCGCGGTCCCGAGCAAAGTTGCGTGTTCGGCCAGAGGCAGAGCCAGCGCGCATCCGGTGGCGTCAGCGTACAGCTCCATCAGGATCGGGTTCTTGGTGTGCCCGCCGGTAATGTGCAGGATGGAGATTTCCCAGCCGTGTTCGTTCAGCGCATCCAGAATGTGCCTGACACCAAGCGCGATGCTCACGCCTGTTCGCCAATAGATCCGGCACAATCCGTCAAAGCTGGAATCGAGCGTCAGGCCGCTGATCACGCCAAGCGCATGCGGGTTGGAAATGGGTGACCTGTTGCCGTGAAAGTCCGGCAGCACGTGCAGCTGGCTGGCAAAATCCACGCCTTCCGCATTGCGCAATTGTTCAATCCGCGCGGCGATCTTCTGATGCATCGCGCCATCAGGATCGCCGCCGGCGCGATGCGAACGGATGATGTGATCAAGCAGCGCACCGGTGGCTGATTGGCCACCCTCGTTGAGCCAATAGTCCGCCAGCGCCGCGCCGAGATAAGGTCCCCAAATGCCGGGGGCCGGGCGCGCCTTGCCGGATAGAGCCGTCACGCAACTTGATGTCCCGGCAATCAGCGCCATGTGCCGGTCAATGCCCTTCCGGCTCGACGCATAGGCGCCAATCACACCGAGTGTGCCGCCATAGGCGTCAATAAGCCCGGCTGCGACAATGCATTCGCTGGTCAAACCAAGTTCGCCGGCAGCTCGCTCGCAGAGAGTCGAAATCGCAGAACCGACAGGCCGCACGTTGAGCGGCAGCAAATGAGTTTGCCACAGATCACCCAATCCAACAGCCTCGAAAAAATCCTGCCGCCAGGGCTGCGCGTCATGCGGCAGATAGGTCCATTTGCAGGCCAGGGTGCATTGCGAGCGCGCCGTGGATCCTGTTGATTTCCAGGACAGAAAGTCGGCCAGGTCAAAGACATAACCCATCTTAGACCATGAAGATGGCAGGTTGCGCTTCAGCCACATCAGTTTAGGCGTCTGCATTTCCGGCGACATCACGCCGCCAAGAAACGAAAGGACGTGATGTCCGGTGGCCGTACACTCATCGGCTTCTTTCAGCGCGCGGTGATCAAGCCATGAAATCGTGTCCCAATTATCCTCGCCTGACAGCGCCACGGATACCGGCTCACCGGATTTGCCCCGAACCACCAGCGAGCAAGTTGCGTCGAAGGCGATCCCTTTGACATCGCCGGGGCGGATATCTGCCTGTTCCAGCACGCCCCTTACGACTTGACATACCGCGCGCCAGATATCTTCGGAATCTTGTTCGGCGTGGTTGGCGCCGTGGCGATTCATGCGGATCGGATGTTCTGCCCGGGAAATGAGCTCACCCTTCGAAGTGAACACCCCGGCGCGAACGCTGGCGGTTCCAACGTCGACGGCGACGACACAGGACATTGGCTTAGTCGCATTTGGTGATGGCGCATGCGCACTGATCAACCCCGGCAAAAGCCGCATGTCCGAGAAAATCAAATCAGGCGATGCGACCTGCAGCGACTCCTGATGCGCCGGCAGGCGCGCATGACTTCCGCCGGTGAAGCCATAGACCGTCATTCC
>JANNRN010000094.1:0-2906 GCA_031401375.1 Phyllobacteriaceae bacterium
CCTGGCCAGTGTCAGTCACGCTCGCCCAGAAACCGTTGCCGATGAACGTTGGATCCGTGCCGCGGAAATCGGTGTCGGTCTCATAGTCCTGCCACAAGTTGTTGTAGCCGTCATTAACTGTGGACGTACCATATTTGTAGACCACAAAGGCGTCCGGAGCAAACAAGGGCACAAACAGGGACGCCGGATTGCCTGAACTTGTCGTTTCATCGGTGACGTCATAGCCGATCGGCCTGGCCTCAACACAGCCCTGCCATTTGTATTTCGTTTCTGCCCAGGTCTTGTTGTAAGACGCTGAGCCGATTGCGGTCGCCGCCGCGTCGGAAATGACGGAGACTGCGGTCACCGCGCCGGTGCGCCTGAATACCGCGCAGTTGACATTGCTCGAACCTGTTGTGGTCACACCATCCTTCCAGACGACGCACTTGCTGGAATCCTCGGTGCCGCTTGACTGCCATTTCAATGCGTTGAGGATCGACCAGCGCGTCAGCGGATTATTTGACGCATCCAGCTTGGCGCCGTCAGGTCCAACGGTGCGGAAACCAGTCGGATTGGTTGCGCTCGGCGTGCCCCAGTTGAGATGCTCATGATGAACCGGTGATACGCCCCGTGTGTCCATCCAGGTCTTGTTCGCATTGGCCGACCCGACATTGACTGAGGCCGAGAATGGAACGAGGGAAAACTTCACCGGATCGGAGACCTGCTGAATCTTGCCGCCCAGTTCAATCATGGTGGTGATCAGCTGTTTCGAGGCGGTCTTGAGCAGGGTAATGCGCTGGTTGGCAATCGCTCCACCGGAATTGCCATACTTGTCCCAAGCCATGGAGCCGGAGTTGTCCAGAACGAGCGCGATTTCCGCGACGTTCTTCATTTTGAGCGTGTTTTCTTCAATAATGTAAACATAGTTGTTGAGATCATCGCCGGTCAAAGCCGCCAGAACAGGACCAAATAGCGTCTTGTAAGTCAGTTTCGCCTGGAGCTTCAGTTCTTTCGACGTGTTGCCGGGGTCCGTCGGCAACGTAACCGTCACTTCGGTGTCATCAGCGTAACCAGCGTCAAAGTTGGCTTCAAAGAACTTGGTGGCGAAAACCCGAAGTTCCGCATCGGTCTTGGTGCCGGCGACAAATTCCTTGCCCACGGCGACACCTGCCGCGTCAATGGAATCGCCTAATTCGTACTTGAGCCGGCTGACGTTTGAAAAGTCGACAGACATGCCGACCGCGCCCATAATCGGCAGCATCATCAATGAGAAGATGACCGCGTAGTTGCCTTCTTCGTTGCGGACAAATTTTTTGAGCATCATATTCTCCCGACTGACAGCCTTGCGGTGTTGATCGACGGACCGCCTAACGTGTCTGAAATACCAATAATGGATTACGAAATTGATGAGTTCGGGCGGCTGAATTGTAAGCGTCGGCTAAGCGGGGCGTTAACCATTCTGCCTGGAATGCGTGGAAGAAACGCGAGGACGATAACGCGAAGCGCGATGAAGGCAGCGAATGTTCGTGCGCCCTACCCGATAGTTCCAGGTGCAAATCTCATTTGCCACGAATCTTGCGTGCTTGCCCTCGAGCGATATTGACAAGCTCAAAGACCGTGCCTATTTGCACCCTGCTAGCACTCGTTCAATGTGAGTGCTAACCGGTTTAGACCGGACAAACCACTTCAATTTCAACATCAAGGGTTCATTACAATGGCCAAAACAAAGTTTCGCCCGCTGCATGACCGCATCGTCGTTCGCCGCGTAGACGCGGAAGAAAAGACGGCGGGCGGCATCATCATTCCCGACACCGCCAAGGAAAAGCCGATGGAAGGCGAAGTTCTGTCCGTCGGCCCCGGCGCGCGCGACGATAACGGCAAGCTGGTGGCGCTTGACGTCAAATCCGGCGACCGGATTCTGTTCGGCAAATGGTCCGGCACCGAAGTCAAGCTCAATGGCGAAGATCTCCTCATCATGAAGGAATCCGACGTTATGGGCATTCTCGGCTAATTTCGCATTTTTCCTTCAATCCTGAACTCAGGAGTTACCTACTATGGCTGCTAAAGACGTAAAATTCGGCCGCGACGCGCGCGAGCGCATGCTGCGCGGCGTCAATATCCTCGCGGACGCCGTGAAAGTGACGCTCGGCCCGAAAGGCCGCAACGTTATTCTCGACAAATCCTATGGCGCACCGCGCATCACCAAGGACGGTGTCACCGTCGCCAAGGAAATTGAACTTGAAGACAAGTTCGAAAACATGGGTGCGCAGATGCTGCGCGAAGTGGCATCGAAGACCAATGACATTGCCGGCGACGGCACGACGACTGCGACAGTTCTCGCACAAGCCATCGTTCAGGAAGGCGCGAAGGCGGTTGCCGCCGGCATGAACCCGATGGATTTGAAGCGCGGCATCGATCTGGCTGTTGCCGAAGTTGTCGCTGACCTCGTCAAGAAAGCCAAGAAGATCAAGACTTCGGAAGAAGTCGCGCAAGTCGGCACAATCGCCGGCAATGGCGATATCTCGGTTGGTTCGATGATCGCTGAAGCGATGCAGAAGGTTGGCAATGAGGGCGTCATCACGGTTGAAGAAGCCAAGACCGCCGAGACCGAGCTCGAAGTCGTTGAAGGCATGCAGTTTGACCGCGGTTACCTGTCGCCTTATTTCGTCACCAATCCGGACAAGATGGTTGCTGATCTGGAAGACGTTTACATTCTTCTTCATGAGAAGAAGCTGTCGAACCTGCAGGCCATGCTGCCGATCCTCGAGGCGGTTGTTCAGACATCTAAGCCACTGGTCATCATCTCGGAAGATGTTGAGGGCGAGGCTTTGGCCACTCTGGTTGTCAACAAGCTGCGTGGCGGACTGAAGATTGCGGCCGTCAAGGCGCCAGGCTTCGGCGACCGCCGCAAGGCCATGCTGGAAGAC
>JANNRN010000095.1:0-8627 GCA_031401375.1 Phyllobacteriaceae bacterium
GCCTGTCTCAAGAAAAGCCCGCAGCAACTTGTTCCGCGCGGTTTCGATTTCCATGGTCAGGTATCAGCAGCATTTTCATTTCCGTCAAGCGTATAATGACGCCTTACAAAAAATGATACCGTGAAATGAACACCTAATTCCTCCGTGCCGCCACAAACCGCGCCGCCTCGATCAACACATCCGCCTTCTCCCCATAAGGCGCCAGCAGCTCGACCGCCTGATCGACCAGCCCGCCCAGTTGCGTTTGCGCCCAGTCCGCACCGTGCAGCGACACCAGCGTGGCCTTGCCTGCACCCGCATCCTTGCCGGCGGCCTTGCCGAGAGTTTTGGCATCGGAAGTGTGGTCAAGCAGGTCATCGGCCAGCTGGAATGCAAGTCCAATTGCGCTGCCAAACTCGGCGAGGCGCTGGCGATCCTCTTGGCTGGCGCCCGCAATGATGGGTCCGGCCTCACAGGCAAAACGCAGGAGCGCGCCGGTCTTCATCGCCTGCAGGCGGATGATTGCCGCTTCATCCGGCTTGTCATGCCCGGCCCGCAAATCCAGCGCCTGCCCGCCGGCCATGCCGCCAAAGCCGGAGGCACGCGACAGGGACAGGATGAGATCCAGCTGTTTTTCGCCGGGAAGTTCGGTGTCAGGGTCCGCAAGAATGTCGAAGGCGAAGGTCAGCAGACTGTCGCCGGCAAGAATGGCGATGGCCTCGTCGAAAGCGCGGTGCACCGTCGGCTGGCCGCGGCGAAGGTCATCATTGTCCATGGCGGGAAGGTCGTCATGGATCAGCGAATAACAGTGCACGCATTCGAGCGCCGCCGCCACCCGCAAGGCCGCCCCGGCGCTGCCTTCAAAAATCGCGGTGCTTTCCAGAACCAGAAACGGGCGCAGCCGCTTGCCGCCATTCAGGACCCCATGCCTGATTGCGGCCATGAGCTGGCTCGGCCGCTGCAGTTCGCCGTCCAGAACCCTTTCAGACAACAAGGCTGAAAGCAGGCTCTCCACATTGGCTGCGCGTTCAAGGAGGCAGGTCAGAAATTCCTTGTTGGCCGTCATTTCCTCAGGTGCTCATTTCCTCACAGCATTGCACAAGCAGCCATGTGCCAGTAAGGCTCATGGATTGTCATTCCCGGGTTTACAGATGGCGGTGGGCGCAAGCAAACCCTCTTCGCGGATAAGTGCTCTGCTTGGAGGAAGCCGCTGGGGGCGGTGGTTGAGAAAACTGGTGTTGGCTGGCGCCGTGCTCGCGCTGGCACCGGTGGCGTTGACAATTCTCTACATTCCTCCCTTCGTTCACCCGGTCTCGACGCTCATGCTCAAAGATCTGGTGACGTTCAAGGGCTATGACCGGCGATGGGTGTCCATCGACAACATTGCGCCAGTGCTCATTCATTCCGTGATGATGTCCGAGGATGGCCAGTACTGCTCCCACCTTGGCGTCGATTGGGCGGCGATCAATCAGGTCATTGATGACGCCATGGAGGGCGAGGGGTCGCGCGGGGCGTCAACCATTCCCATGCAGACGGTGAAAAATCTCTATCTCTGGTCGAGCCGCTCCTATGTGCGAAAGGTGCTTGAGATTCCTTATGCGCTTTTGATTGATCTGGTCTGGAGCAAACGGCGGCTGATGGAAATCTATCTGAATATTGCCGAATGGGGCCCCGGCATCTATGGCATCGAGGCTGCGGCACGGCATCACTTTGGCGTATCGGCCAAGAATCTCTCGCGCCGTCAGGCAACGCTGTTGGCGGTGGCGCTGCCCAATCCGGCCATCCGCAATCCGGCAAAACCCTCCAAAGGCCTCAACCGGCTGGCCCGCCTCATTGAAAGAAGAGCGATTCAGGCCGGCGGCTATGTCGAATGCGTGACCGGTTCCCGTTGAAAAAATCGCTGTGTGGGCTGGTCAAGGCAACCTCGCCTGTGTATAGACCCGCATCTTTCCGGAATGATGACAGCTTTCGCGGGTTCGCTGCAGGGTCTGTCCGTTGAACCTAGTGAGTTAGAAGTATGGCCGTTCCAAAACGAAAAACTTCGCCGTCCAAGCGCGGCATGCGCCGTTCAGCCGATGCGCTGAAGGCTCCGACCTATGTCGAAGACAAGAATTCCGGCGAACTGCGCCGCCCGCATCACATTGATCTGAAGACCGGCATGTATCGTGGCCGTCAGGTTCTGGACGCCAAGTCGTAAGGGCAAGCCCCTTACTTGATCGGGGCTTGATCAGGGGCCGGTTCTCTTGCGGCCTCGTTTGTTTGGTGCTTGACCTTGCACCCGCTTTTTGATTCATCTGGCGCGCTTTACCGGAAGGACGACAGCACATGCTTAGCCTCATCCCCCTGATGCTTGTCCCGCTCGTCCTTTACAATCTGATTTCATTCGGGTTCACGGGGCTTAGCGGCGAAACACCCTTCGATGCGCAAGTTTTCTCGATGAACATGATGTCCGGCGGTGTCTTCACCCTGACGCTCGGGGACCTGTTGCTGCTGATTTCGTTGCTGCTTCTGTTTTTCGAGATCATCAAATCATCACGAACGTCAAACGCCTCCGTCGTCGATCATTTGTTGTCGACCCTGGTGTTTGTGGCGTTTCTGATTGAATTCCTCTTGGTGAAGTCCGCGGCAACGCCGGTGTTTTTTCTGCTGATGATCATGGCGCTGATTGATGCTCTGGCGGGGTTTTCGGTGACAATCCGCTCGGCGGGTCGAGACGTCAACCTGAACTAGGACCAGCTTACTTCTTGCCCAGCGCCTCGAGTTTGCGCTGCATGGCGGCGATCTGTTCCTTGAGTTCGCCAAGACCATCGGCCTCGGCTGCCTCTGCTTCAGGCGCCTTTTGCGCAAACGGCGTAAACATGCGAAGCGCTTGCTGGAATACCTCGGTGTTGCGGCGCACGGTTTCTTCCATGGCCTTCATGGGCGCATCAAGGCCGATCATGCCGATCGGAGGCTTGCCGACAACGGCTGTGATTTGCTCGCGAATGCGGTCTTGCTCGACCGAGAAGGCCTTGAGGGATTGTTCAAGGAAAGTTGGCACAACCATCTGCATCTGGTCGCCGTAAAACGCAATCAACTGGCGAAGAAACGGGATCGGCAGCATGGTTTGGCCATCCTTGTTCTCCAGCTCAAATATGATTTGTGTCAGGACTGAATGCGTAATGTCATCGCCGCTCTTGGCGTCCTGAACGGTGAATTCCTCGCCCTTTTTCACCATTTCAGCAAGGTCTTCCAGCGTCACATATGTGCTGGTGCCGGTGTTATAGAGACGGCGGTTGGCATACTTCTTGACAACAACGTCTTTTTTTGTCGCAGGCATGCCTCAGCTCCCCTTGCATAATGTCTGCTACGAAGACCGCAATCTTCGCAACTGCACACTAAGCGCAAACGGTGCCTTGGCCAAGCAAATTGTGCGCCGCGAAAGAAATGCGCGCATGAGCGTTAAAGCGCCGCACGGCGAAATTCAGGTTTGACTCCGCCAATGCAGGATGAAACATAACAATCCAACAACAGCCAAGCCGATTTCTCGAACTTGCAGGATAGAATCATGAGCCAAGCCTCTTCAATCGTTATTGCCAGTGCCGCACGTACGCCGGTTGGCTCCTTCAACGGAGCATTGTCCAGCGTTCCAGCCCATGATTTGGGATCAGTGGTGATCAAGGAAGTTCTCGCACGGGCCGGTGTTGACGCCGGCGAAGTCGACGAAGTCATCATGGGTCAGATCTTGAGCGCCGGGCAAGGTCAGAACCCGGCTCGCCAGGCGGCGATGAATGCCGGTGTGCCGAAGGAGGCTACGGCGTGGGGCCTCAACCAGCTTTGTGGTTCTGGCTTGCGCGCCGTCGCCATCGGCATGCAGCAAATTGCGACGGGAGATGCCAGGATCATCGTCGCCGGTGGTCAGGAATCCATGTCATTGGCGCCGCATGTGGCGCATTTGCGCAACGGCCAGAAAATGGGCAATCTCGAGTTCGTCGACTCCATGATCAAGGACGGTCTGACCGACGCGTTTTTCGGTTACCACATGGGAAAGACGGCCGAGAACGTCGCCCGCCAGTGGCAGTTGACTCGCGATGAGCAGGACACCTTTGCAGTCGCCTCGCAAAACAAGGCGGAAGCTGCGCAAAAGGCCGGCAAGTTCCGGGATGAGATTGTTGCGGTCACCGTCAAAACTCGCAAGGGCGATGTTATCGTTTCCGATGATGAATATATCCGTCACGGAACAACGCTGGACAGCATGACCAAATTGCGCCCTGCCTTCGACAAGGAAGGCACGGTGACGGCGGGAAACGCTTCAGGCATTAACGACGGCGCCGCCGCCACTGTTCTGATGAGCGAAGCCGAAGCCGTTCGCCGCGGTATCACGCCGTTGGCGCGCATTGTGTCTTGGGCAACGGCTGGCGTTGATCCGGCAATCATGGGTACGGGACCAATTCCCTCGTCGCGCCGGGCTCTCGAAAAGGCGGGCTGGAGCATCAATGATCTTGATCTGGTCGAGGCTAATGAAGCCTTTGCCGCGCAAGCCTGTGCGGTCAACAAGGATATGGGCTGGAACAGCGACATCGTAAACGTCAACGGCGGCGCGATCGCGATCGGACATCCGGTCGGCGCATCTGGTGCGCGTATTCTCAATACACTGCTGTTTGAGTTGAAGCGGCGTGGAGGCGGCAAGGGGCTGGCGACGCTTTGCATCGGCGGCGGCATGGGCGTGGCCATGTGTATTGAGGTCAACTGAGATTTTCGTTCAATAATGAGTGCCCGTCCATGAGGCGGGCGCCGCCGGGAAACGTTCAATCTGGAGGGTACCATGGGAAGAGTTGCACTGGTTACGGGCGGATCGCGCGGCATTGGCGCGGCAATCTCGATCGCTTTGAAACAAGCCGGTTACACCGTCGCTGCCAACTACGCCGGAAATGACGAAGCCGCCGCCAAGTTCAAGGCGGATACTGGAATCAGCGTCTATAAGTGGGATGTGTCGAGTTACGATGCTTGCGCCGGCGGCGTCAAACGGGTCGAAGCGGATCTCGGCCCCGTCGATGTCCTCGTCAACAATGCGGGAATCACGCGCGATTCGATGTTCCACAAGATGACACCGGAACAGTGGAATGCAGTGATCGGCACCAATCTCACCGGCCTTTTCAACATGACGCATCCGGTCTGGGGCGGCATGCGCGACCGCAAGTTTGGCCGGGTGATTTCGATCTCCTCGATCAACGGCCAAAAAGGTCAGGCCGGGCAAGTCAACTACTCCGCTGCCAAGGCGGGTGACATCGGATTTTCCCGGGCCTTGGCGCAGGAAGGCGCTCGCGCCGGGATCACGGTCAATGTGATCTGCCCAGGCTATATCGGCACGGAAATGGTCATGGCCATTGACGAGAAGGTTCTGAACGAGCGCATCATTCCGCAGATTCCGGTTGGCCGTTTGGGCACTCCGGCCGAGATTGCCCGCTGTGTCGTGTTCCTTGCGTCAGACGATGCCGGGTTTATCACGGGGTCGACGATTTCAGCCAATGGCGGCCAGTATTTCAGTTGATTTCAGTGTCCCGGCGAATACGCTGTTCGTGCTCGCGCCAGTTTGATTGAAGATTTTCCGGGCGAACGCAGTCAATCAGAAGACGATGACTGAGGGTTGCCGGCGGAGATCCCGATAGACCCTTGGCGTCTTGCGCGTTATGCGTTCGACAAGGGAGAACAGGATGTCCCGCAGGCCAGCTTTATTCTTGTTGGCATACATTGCCCTATGGCCCGCCGTGGCTATGGCCGATGCCATTGATGGCGACTGGTGCAGTGCCGATGGCAAGCATTTCAAGATTGAGGGCCCGGCGATAGAATTGGGTTCCGGCAACCGCAGTGCGGGCAATTATTCCCGCCACTCCTTCAGCTATGTCGCGCCAGAAGGCGATCCGGATGAAGGCCAGCAGGTGCAGATGATCCTGCAAAGCGAACATCTGCTGGATGTGCGGCGCAACCGGAGCGCACAGCCGGGTCCCGTTGAAACGTGGCGCCGTTGTTCCACTGTCAGCTGAACCCGGCGTCCCAAATTGGGGCGGCCGCTGACTTGCCGGGCCGGGCGTTAACGCTTGGCTTGATGCGCTGGCGAAGCATCGCGGCGGGCTGGTTGCCGGGGCATGGCCGCGCACCAGATGTTGTGGGGAACGCAGCGGGAACATGCCCGGGAATGTGATTCGTCGCCGATTCGTTCCGGCTTTATCCTGATCCTTAACAAGGTGGCATGATTTGCTGCGGGGCAGCTTCATCAAGTCGAAGGGATTGTTGCCAAAAGACTAATTTTTTCAGTAGCTTGGTACGACCCGCGCCAAAATTCAGGGTAAAGGTTAACTTCCGGCGCAACGGCGCGTCATTTCAGGAAATCGCGATTCAGCATCTGGTGTCGGGCAAGTCGCCTCAATCCACATCTAGCCGTGAACAAAAGCTGAATCAGTGCAGGGAAGCGATTCGTCGCCGATTCGTTCCGGTCACGTTCCGTCTGTTAATTCGCCGGGCCGTGCGCTTTGCATTGCGCAAGGACCGGTGCTAACGGGAACCTCCGATCCAACGTATCCAGCTTGATGACCGTTTCCTTTTCGTCTTCCAGTCCGCTCGTTCTTTCCGGTCGCGATGTCACAGCCGTTTTGGGTCCGACGAATACCGGAAAGACGCATCTGGCCATTGAGCGCATGCTTTCGCACCGCACCGGTGTGATCGGCCTGCCGCTGCGTCTCTTGGCACGCGAGGTCTATGGGCGCGTCTGCGACAAAGTTGGGGCTGACAAGGTGTCCCTCATTACGGGTGAAGAGAAGATCACTCCGCGTTTTGCCCGTTATGCGGTGTGCACGGTGGAGGCGATGCCGCGTGAGACGGATGCCGAATTCGTGGCAATCGATGAAGTGCAGTTGGCCGGAATACTGGAGCGTGGCCACGTCTTCACTGATCGCATCCTGCATTTGCGCGGCAAGACCGAGACGCTGTTGCTCGGCGCAGCCACCATGCGCGGCATTCTCGAAAAGCTGTTGCGCGGCATCAATATTGTCACCCGGCCGCGCATGTCGCAGCTTCTCTATGCGGGTTCAAAGAAGCTGATGCGGTTGCCGCAACGCTCGGCAATCGTCGCTTTTTCGACTGAAGAAGTTTATGCCATCGCTGAATTGATCCGCCGCCAGCGTGGTGGAGCGGCTGTCGTGCTGGGCGCCTTGTCGCCTCGCACCCGAAACGCCCAGGTCGAGTTGTTTCAATCCGGCGATGTCGACTATCTGATCGCAACGGACGCCATCGGCATGGGTCTCAACCTTGATGTTGATCATGTCGCCTTTGCCCAGGATCGCAAGTTCGACGGCTGGCAGTACCGGGCCCTTAATCCGGCGGAACTCGCGCAGATCGCCGGCCGGGCCGGCCGGCATGTCAAAGACGGCACGTTCGGCGTGTCAGGGCAGGTTGATCCCTTCAGCGACGACCTGGTGCGCAAGATCGAGACCCATAATTTTGAGCCGGTCCGCGTTTTGCAGTGGAGAACCACGCAACTGGATTTCTCTTCCCTAGCGTCGCTCATTCAATCCATTGACATGATTGCGCCTATCGAAGGACTGACACGGGCGCTGCCATCAGTGGACGTGGAGACGCTGCATCTTTTGGCCAGGGACGAAGAGGTGTTGCGTCTTGCGGTGTCTGCGGATTCGGTTGCCATGCTTTGGGACGCCTGTGCGCTGCCCGACTACAGAAAGATTGCGCCAGCCCAGCATGCGGAACTGGTTGTCGCGATCTACAAGGACTTGGTCAATCGCGGTTACGTTGACGAGAAATACATGGCCGAGCAGGTCCAGCTTGCTGATCGAACCGAAGGTGAGATCGATACGCTGTCGCAACGCATCGCCCAGATACGGACATGGACTTTTGTCGCCAATCATCCCGGCTGGCTTGCCAATCCGTCACACTGGCAGCAAAAGACGCGCCAAATCGAGGACCGCCTGTCCGACGCGCTGCATGAAAGGTTGACGAAACGCTTCGTAGACCGCAGGACAAGCGTGCTCATGAAGCGGATGAGAGAAAATGAGATGATTGAAGCCGAAATCAGCGTCAATGGCGATGTGCTGGTAGCCGGGCACCATGTTGGCGAATTGCAGGGGTTCAGGTTTTCTGCGGACAGCACGGCGGAAGGCGAAGACGCCAAGGCGGTTCGTGCGGCAGCCCTGAAGGCGCTTGCGCTTGAATATGACGCGCGGGCCTATCGTTTTTCGGCCGCTGCCAATGGCGACATTGCGCTGAGCCAGGATGGCTTGGTGCGCTGGCTTGGCGCACCTGTCGCAAGCCTTGCCGCAACAGACGACGTTCTCAAGCCGCGCGCCATCCTTCTGGCTGACGAACAACTCGCGGGTCCGTCGCGGGACATGGTTCAGGTGCGGGTTGACCGTTTTGTTGCCTATCAGATCGAACAGCATTTGAAGCCGCTGGCCGATCTGGCGCTGGGTGACGGACTGCAGGGGCAGGCAAAGGGTCTTGCATTCCGGCTGCATGAGGCGCTCGGGATTTTGCGGCGCAAGGATGTGGCCACTGAAGCCAAGGCACTCGATCAGGATGCACGCGCCGCCTTGCGAAAAATGGGCGTTCGGTTCGGCGCCTATCACATTTTCATGCCTGCATTGTTGAAGCCGGCGCCG
>JANNRN010000096.1:0-11158 GCA_031401375.1 Phyllobacteriaceae bacterium
ATCTGCCAGCATGAGCTCGGTCTCGACGGTCTCGGCGTCCGCCACCGGGTCAATCCGGCCCTCCACATGGGTGATGTCATCATCCTCGAAACAGCGCAGAACATGGACGATTGCGTCCACTTCGCGGATATTGGCGAGGAATTGGTTGCCGAGGCCCTCGCCCTTGGAGGCGCCGCGCACGAGGCCGGCAATGTCAACGAACGTGATGCGGGTAGGCACGATATTGGCGGACTTGCCAATTTTGGCGATGATGTCCAAACGCGGATCCGGCACGCCTACCTCACCAGTATTGGGCTCAATGGTGCAGAACGGATAATTGGCCGCCTGCGCCGCCGCCGTTTTTGTGAGCGCGTTGAAGAGGGTGGACTTTCCGACGTTTGGAAGGCCCACAATGCCGCATTTGAAACCCATGATTATTCCTGAACCGGTCCCAGAATCTCTTCTGGGCCATGTGTGAACGGATTGATGATCGTCAGACCGCCAATTTCCTGGCCGTCCTGTAAGTCCTCCGAGAGGAAATGGCTACAGCCAAGTTCAAGCGCGGAGGCGAGGAGCAGGCAGTCCCACCAGGAATAGCCAGTGTCGTCGCGGATGGATCGAGCGGTGAGAACTTCGCGCCAAGTCAGCGGGCTTGCCCCGAGCAAAGCGAAATCATCGACGATCACAAAGACCTCCTCCTCCGACAGGTCCTTGCGCTTTTTGAACAAGACGTTTGAAATCTCATTCAAAACCTGAAGATTTGCAACCGCGCTTTCACGCAATGATATTTCACCCAGCCAATTCGCGGCAGAACTGCGTTTGGCGGCGTCCACTCTGTCATGGGCGTAAAGCAGCACATTCGAATCAAAAAACACGCTAGCGGCGAGCATTGCGCTCGTCTGCGGTTGGCATCCGGCCGTTTATCGTCACGTCCCATTTGGGGCCGGAGAGAATACGCCGAACGGCCTTATATTGGGGATTGTCAGGATTTGGCGTGCGCAGAGCAGGTTCAGCCAGCTTTTGCTCCAATAGAACACTCAGGAAACGCGACATGCTCAAACCCTGTTTGGCAGCCGCCACCCGTCCGCGATGCGCCAAATCGTCATCCATGGAAATCGTCACATTTTTCATCACGGCCTCACGAAAACACGAAGTTCGTGTTTTCGTGTTATCACAATTCAGCGATTTTTCAAGATTTGAGCGGACTGTAACTCATCGTCACGATGCCTTTTGGATAGGTCTGGCTGTCAATCAGTTCCAGCTTCTGGGCTTGCCTGTTCACAAATGCCGGGATGCCTTCGCCCAAGAGGACGGGAATGACGAACAGGTCAATGCGCGTGAGGAGGTTCGCGGCCAAGAACTGGGTGGCGAGGTCTGCCCCGCCGACGAGCCAATGCGGGCCGGCAGAGAACGCCTTGGCGCTTTCATAGATGGTGCCCGCCGCGCCTTGTATCCTCTCTACAGGCCCGAACGATGCATCCATATCCCGGTGCGTCGCCACCGTGCCCTTGATCTCGCCATAGGGCCATTTTCCGAACGAGACGATCTTGTCAAAGGTCTTGCGGCCCATAATGACGCCGCCGATGCGCTTGATGAAATCGTGAAAGCCTAGTTCCGGGATGAAGTATCCCTCGAGCCAAGACACATCGCCGTCCTTGCCGGCGATAAAGCCGTCGAGGCTGACGGCAGCGTAGTAGACGACATCGTTTTCGTTGATCGTTGAAGCATCCATCGGATCACTCCTTGCCGAACAGTTTCCTCAGCATCGCCGCCATCGGCCCTGTCTGCGGCAGTTTCGGCGCGGCGTGCGGCCTTGCCTGCCTGATATGGCTTTCCGCCTTAGGCGCTTCGGCCTTGCGCTGGTCGCCCTGACCCAAGGATACGGCAACCTTGTTCATGAAGCCAGAATCATCGGACTTGGCGAGCCATGGGGATGCCTCGGCAACCGCATCCAAAAGCGGCTCCAGCCAGGCTTGATCCGCCTTGGCAAAATCGCCGAGCACGTGATTGTGCACGAGTTCCTTGATGCCAGGATGACCGATGCCGAGGCGAACGCGGCGATAATCCTTGCCGCAATGCGCGTCGATTGACTTGATGCCGTTGTGACCGCCGGAGCCGCCGCCGGTCTTGACGCGCACTTTGCCGGGGAAGAGGTCAAGTTCGTCGTGGATGACGACGAGGTCTTTCAATTCCAGCTTGAAAAACCGCAGCGCCTCGCCGACAGCCTGGCCGGAATTGTTCATGAAGCCCTGGGGTTTGAGCACGATCATCCGTTCGCCGTCCAGATCTCCCTCTGAGATCAGCCCCGAGAACTTTTTCTGCCATGGCGAAAAGGAATGGCGGCGAACAATTGTGTCCGCCGCCATAAAGCCGATATTGTGCCGGTTCTGTGCATATTTGGGGCCGGGATTGCCAAGGCCTGCGACAAGCAGCATGGACCCGTCCTTTACATGTTAAGCGGCTGGCACATGTTAGGCGGCTGGTATTTCTTCCGCCGCCTCGATGGCGCCGCCCGGTGAAACGATGGTCGCGATGGTGAAGTCGCGGTCAATCGTCGCCTTCAGGCCTTCCGGCAATTTCACTGCGGAAATGTGCACGGAATGACCGATATCGACACCGGCCAGATCAACCGTGATGAAGTCTGGAATGGCATCGACAGGGCAGGTGAATTCAACCGCGTGACGCACGATGTTGAGAATGCCGCCGCGCTTGATTCCCGGTGAGGTTTCCTGATTGATGAAATGCACCGGAATTTCGACCGTTACGCGCGAATTTGCGGAAACACGCAGGAAGTCGAGATGCATGGGCCGGTCATTGACCGGATGCAAATGGTAGTCTTTTGGCAGCACACGGATTTTCTCGCCGCCCACGTCGATCGTGGCAACGGTATGCATGAAGCCGCCGCCGTGAATCTTGTAAAAGACTTCCTTGTAGTCGAGGGAAATGGAAACCGGCGCCTTCTTGTCACCATAGATGACAGCTGGCACCCTGCCGTTGCGGCGAATTTCCCGGGAGGACCCCTTACCAACCCGGTCGCGCGCCTCGGCCTTGAGCTCATATGATTTGCTCATGGCAAGACCTTTCTGATGTTATGGAGTGGAGTGGCCTTCGCTTGTGGCTCCGGCCAAACCAGAAGAGCCCCAAAGGCGCTTCCATCCGCGCTGCCTCCAAGGGTGTCTGCGCGGACCGGCGGCGTATAGCGGAAAGGGGGAAGGGGCGCAAGGGTTGGGATTTGATGTTTTACATACTACGCTGATCATAGTATGTTGTCAGGATGATAAAGACTTGGGCGAACAGCGCGACAAGGCGGTTTTCCGAAGATGGCAAGAGCAAGTTCTCAGATCTTGATGAAGAGTGGGCGATTGAACTGCTTGCCACGCTGGACGCGGCTTCGTCCCTCGCCGATCTCAGCCCGTTGAAATCTGTAGGCTTGCATAAGCTTTCGGGAGATCGGCGGAACCAATGGGCGATGACTGTGAACGGGCCTTGGCGGATTTGCTTCAGGTTCGACGCAGGCGATGCGTGGGAAGTTGAAATTGTTGATTATCATTGAAGGAAAAACATCATGATCGCTGTTCACCCCGGACGTATTTTGAAACGCGAACTAACCGCTCGAAATTTGTCCGCCAACCGGCTTGCGCTGGCGCTGCGGCTTCCCTCGGGCCGCATAACCGACATCTTGAACGGCAAGCGCGGCATCTCGCCGGACACTTCGCTGCGGCTGGCGCGGTTCTTTGGCAACGGCGCGCGGTTCTGGCTGAATCTGCAAACGGCTTTCGAGCTTGCTGTGGCTGAGAAAGAATCCGGTCCGCGCATTCTTGCGGAAGTGCTTCCCGACAACACGGCTGCATGAAGTTACCCAGGCAGAGCCGCCGGGATGTAATGGCCGCCGGATTCTGCTCAGCTTTCTCATTGAGGAAAATGGCCATGACGATGCGCACGTTTTTCACTCTCGCCATGCTGGCAGCTGCACTGGCCATCACTCCTGCACGCGCTCAGACTGACGCTTCGGATGAGCCGCCGCAGGCTGTCAAACTTGACATGGACAAAGACGGCAAGTTGGATTGGGCCACATTGACAGGTTCGGGCGGCGGGACTGTCGACCTTCGCATTTTCATGGCGGTTTTGGACGAGACTCCCGATCTTTCACGCGCGCCGGATATCATCAAGAAGGACATCGCCGGCGCCAGTTTCAACTGGCTTGTAAGCAAAGGCGATGGATCCCTGATTGTCAAAAGCGGCTGCGGCGGATGCAGCAATGACACTGTCACGGCGCTGACAATCGTCCATCGCGGCGGCGAATTTCTAATGGCTGGTTATGCGCTATTCTGGGATACGCGGACGGCTATCGGAAGCTGCGAAGTCAATTTTCTCACGGGCGAGGGCTTTGTGACAAAGGGCCTCGATTCCGAAGTCACAAAACGGTTCAAGCCTAAATTCGGACAGGTTAAACTTGCCGACTGGTCGCAGGAGTTGATCCCGAAGGAGTGTGAAATCTAGGTCCTGACCCTAGAAACCACATAGGGTAATCGCCGCCGAATGCCCGGTTTCTGCCTGCCGTCGGTGAGGTTTCGATCCAACTTTTCGGCTGACGCCTGACGAAAGAATTGCTGCTTGCTCCAGGATGATCGAGATTGATCCGGAAAACGGCCTTGCTTTTGCGCTTCGCGGCGCCGCCCATGGCGAGGCCGGCAACACCGAAAGCGCAATCGCCGACTACCGCTCAACGCTGCCGCCTGAGGGAACCTGTTCATGCAGGCGAGCACTGTCTTGAAGCTCGCAGACTGCTCTGGGGAAACGGGGAAAGCGTGTGCCTCTTGAAGGACGTTATTGGCAAAGCAAGGCAAACGTTGCGTACGCTTTGATCATCAACGCGGCGTCAGCCCGTAAAACAGATGTCCAGTCCACCACGCTGAATCGCTGGTTAAGCGGATGACAAACAGGCCGATACCGGCTGCAAGTCCCAGGCCAAACAACACGCCCGCCAAACTACGCCTCGGGTCGTCCGGCAACATGGCCTTGGACAACTGGCTTCGCAAGCCGATCAATCCGATGAGCGCCATGAGATCGAAGACGAGGCTCATGACCTGACTGGTGCGCCCCGGATATTCATGCGCGGTCACAAGCGCGCGCCACAGAAACGTCAGTATCAGGAATACCGCGACGAAGCGGAACAGGTTCCATTGTGTGCCTGGAGTGGGTCCTGCGCCAGCCATGAGTTCAACTCCCGATTTTTTTGGCAGCCTGTCTCATTCCAACGCCAAGGTCAACGATGCGTCAACCGGTCAATGGCGGCAATCTGCGCTTCACTGGTGTTGCTTTCACAATTGCCGTGTTGGTTTCGGCCTTTTCGGAAATGCGGTCGAGGATTGCGTCGAGCTGCTCCATTGAGCGAAAACAGAGCCTTGCAATAAAGCAATCATCGCCCGTCACCTTGTCGCATTCGATGAACTCGGGCGTGTCCTGGATGAGCCGCTCGACGATGTGCAGCATGCCGGGCAGCGGTCTGACCCGGACAATGGCCTGGAGAGCGTAGCCGAGCGCCTTCGGGTCGATGTCAACGGTGAACGCACGGACAATGCCCCGCTCTTCCAAACGCTTCACCCTTTCTGAGACACTGGGTGAAGACAGGCCCGTGGCTTTGCTCATTTCCTTCAGCGAAGCGCGGGCGTTCAGTTCAAGCAGGCTGATGATTGTTCTGTCTAACGCATCCATTTTTGCACTTCTGCTTGGTCATTTCGCGAAGTTGCCTCGTATTCTAAGGTGTTTTTCTGTTCTTACCTACACCAGATCATGTCGCTGCGCACGCTCTCTTGCTAGATTTCCTGCGCGGAAAAGGAACGGGAATCATGACCAGAGACATGGCGCGCGGAACGATGGAAATGAGCAGCGCGATGCTGATTTCGGGCACGATCGGCTGGTTCGTTCTCATGTCCGGGCAACCGGTGCTGGCCGTGGTGTTTTGGCGCTGCCTGTTTGGCGCGCTGACATTGCTCTTGGTCTGCGGCTTGCTTGGATTGCTGAACCCATTTCTCATGGACCGGAAGGCGCTTGCAATGGCGGCGCTCGGCGGTGTTGCCATTGTGCTCAACTGGCTGTGCCTGTTTCAGGCGTATTCCTTCACGTCCATTTCAATTGCCACCATCGTGTACAACACCCAGCCTTTCATGCTGCTGGCATTGGGCGCGGTATTTCTGGGCGACCGCATCACGGCTACGAAGATATTGTGGCTTGCCCTGTCCTTTGCCGGCATGCTGCTGATTGTGCTCGCGCATGGAGGCGGGGTGGGCGAGGGAGCGACTTATCTTGCCGGCATTGCGCTGGCATTGGCGGCGGCGTTCTTCTATGCCATCGCCTCGATCTTGACCAAGCGGCTCAAAGGCACAGCGCCGCATCTCATCGCGCTGGTGCAGGTGATTGTCGGCTTAGCCATGCTGGCGCCGTTCACTGACTTTGCCAACCTTCCAGCGGACATTGCTTCCTGGTTCACGCTTGTGACGATGGGCGTTCTGCACACTGGATTGATGTATTACCTGCTCTATGGCGCCATCCAGAGACTGCCCACGCATGTGACCGGGGCACTGTCCTTCATCTATCCGGTTGCGGCCGTCGCCGTTGACATGATCGCCTTAGGCCATGTGCTTCGCCCGGTGCAAATTGCAGGTGCGGTGCTCATTTTGCTGGCAGCGGCAGGCATGACACTGGGGTGGCGGTTCATGCCGTGGGGAAGGGACAAACTGGGACAGCCGGCGGCGTGATTTTCGGCTTGGCCACGCGGTGACGAATCGCTAGTGTCCGGCATGAGTGGCGGCTCTTGTCGGGAAACAAAAAATGAAATTTATCAAAACTGTACTTGGCGGGCTCGGTTTTCTTGCCGCCTCACTTATCTCTGCGCAAGCCGCGGACAAGACCATCATCGTCTTTGATGCTTCCGGCTCCATGTGGGCGCAAATCGAGGGCAAGACCCGTATTGAGATCGCCAAAGAGACGATTTCAAGTGTTTTGTCAACCTTTCCTGCTGACCGTGAACTCGGCCTGATGGCCTATGGACACCGCGAAAAGGGATCATGCGAAGACATTGAATTGATGGTGCCGCCTGCAACGGGCACGGCAGGCGCCATCAGTGCGGCTGTCGAGAAGATCAATCCGAAAGGCAAAACACCGATTTCAGCTGCCGTCAAACGGGCGGCGGAGGAGTTGAGATTCACCGAAGACAAGGCAACAGTCATTCTTGTCACTGACGGGCTTGAGACGTGCAATGCTGATCCTTGTGCTTTGGGCAATGAACTTGAAAAGGCGGGTGTTGACTTTACGGCGCATGTCGTCGGCTTTGGCTTGACCGAGGAAGAGGGCAAGAAAGTTGCGTGTCTGGCAGAGAACACCGGTGGCAAATATATTCAGGCGTCAGACGCCAATTCGCTGAAGGATGCGCTCACTGCTACGGTGGCTGCTGCACCAGAGCCTGCGCTGGAACCGGCGCCCGCTCCCAAACCGGCCAAGGTGGAGATCAATATCAAACCAACCGCCCTCCTGGCGGAAGGAGGGGCGTCGGTTGCCAAGGACTTTGGCATGGCTTGGGAGTTTTATGCCATTGCCGCTGACGGTTCCAAAGGTGACCGCATCGACACCCAGTACAACGACTACAAGGGCATGATGCCCGCCGGAGACTACATCCTGGTGGCGCGCGCGGACTTGGCGCGTGCCGAGCAGAAAATCACACTAAGTGACGACAAGCTGCTTGAGCCTGTACTTGTCCTTGACGCCGGTGTGGTCAAGCTCACGCCCTATGCGAGCCAGGGCGCTGAGCCGGACGGCTCGGCGGCAGTCGAATACACATTTACGGGCGATAGTGCGACCTATTACGGTCCGAGCAAGGTGATCCTTCCAGCGGGCGACATATCGGTGCGAGTGCGCCTTGGTCAGGCTGAAGTGACGCACACCTTTGTTCTCAAGGCTGGTGAGACGATTGAAAAGAATATCATCGTCGGCGCCGGTCATGTTGTGGCCAATGCCTATTATGTTGAGGGCGAAAAGCTCGATTCTTCTGGCATGGCCATCGAGATTTACAAGGCCAAGGTCAAGCTTGACGGGTCGCGCGACCAGATTGCCAATAGTTATGGGGCGGACGCCAAATTTGATCTTCCGCCCGGCGACTATGTGCTGTTTGCCAAAATAAACGGCGCCAAGGGTGAAGCCCCATTCACGGTCAAGGTTGGCGAGCTTGTGGAACCAAAGGTCATCCTCAATGCTGGTGTGCTCAAGGTTGCCGCTCCGGGCAATGATGGCTGGAAGGTGCTTTCGGCCAAGGAGAGCTTGAACGGAGATCGCGAGAACTTTGACTATGGTTTTGGAGAAGAGTTTCAGACCACGTTGACGGCTGGCGACTACATGATCGAATCCGAGAACAAGGTGTCCCGCGAAAAGAAGCTGACGCCTGTTTCGATCAAGCCTGGTGAGCGAACTGAAATGACGATTAATTGATCACTTGACCCGATGCCCCGTTCGATTATGAATGGGACACCGGGGTTAACGGGTCTCCCGGTCAGGCTTTGGCCCAAGCACCCAGAATGGCAACCGGATTTCCGGCTGCCAAGTCTGGAGGTTGTCTTGAATACTCCCCATAGAATTTCTCCGCATGAATTGGCGTCGCTGATCGGCACTGCCGCGTGTCCTTTGGTTCTCGATGTTCGCAGAAAACCGGTCTTCGACACTGCGCCCACGCGGATTGCAGGCGCGCTGTGGCAAGATCACATGACGATAGGTGACATCGCTGATCTCATGGATCCTGCGGGTGGCACTGTCGTTTATTGCGTGCACGGACACAATGTCAGTGAGATCGCCGCGGCCAAACTTCGCAGCGCCCAGGTCCGGGTCCAGGTTCTGGAAGGCGGCATTGAGGCTTTTGACGGTCCTTTGGCCAAACTGGGGCCGCTATTGCCCGCCGGTTCTTGCCGCCAGCCGAGCGTGTGGATCACCAGGGAGCGCCCGAAGATCGATCGGATTGCCTGTCCCTGGCTGATCCGCCGGTTCATCGACCCATTCGCCGAGTTCCACTTCGTCGCGGCGGAATGGGTCGCTGATATCGCCAAGGAAATGGGCGGCACGCCGTTCGATATTGACGGCGTATTCTGGAGCCACCGCGGCCAGACGTGCACATTCGATACCATGATCGCCGAGTATGGTCTTGCATCGCCTGCCCTCAGCACGCTTGCCGAAATCGTGCGCGGTGCGGACACGGCGCGGCTTGACCTTGCGCCGCAGTCCGCAGGCCTGCTTGCCATTTCACTCGGGCTGTCACGCAATTTCGATGAAGACCTCAAGCAGCTGGACGCCGGCATGCTGATCTATGATGCGCTTTACGCGTGGGCGCGAGACGGGCAGAGCGAAACCCACAACTGGCCATCGAAGAGCATCAAACCTTGACCTCGCCGGGGTTCGCCGAACTCATACGCACTTTCGGCAAGATCGGGCTCTTGTCGTTCGGCGGTCCGGCAGGCCAGATTGCCCTGATGCACAAAGTGCTGGTTGACGAAAAGAACTGGCTGGAGGACCGCCAGTTCCTCAACGCGTTGAACTTTTGCATGTTGCTGCCCGGACCTGAGGCCATGCAGCTCGCCACCTATTCGGGATGGCTCATGCGTGGCGTACGGGGAGGGCTGATTGCCGGGTTGCTGTTTGTATTGCCCGGTGCGCTGGTGCTGCTGGCGCTGTCGGCGGCCTATGTGTTCCTTGGCGAGCAGAAATGGCTGTCCGGCCTGTTCTTTGGCCTTTCGGCGGCGGTGCTGGCGCTGGTGCTGGAAGCCCTGATCCGGGTTTCCAAACGCGCCCTGAAGTCGCAGTTCGCCTATGTGATCGCGTTCGCGGCTTTCGTTGCGGTTGCCCTCATGAAAGTGCCGTTTCCCGCGGTGGTTCTTCTGGCCGGGCTGGCAGGCATTGCGCGATACCTTTTGTCACCAGATTCAGGGCTCCGGCCTCCTGAAATGACCCTTGTCCGTCCTGCCGGAGCCCGGCATTTCTTGACGGTATTCGTATGGCTCTGCATCTGGCTGCTGCCGCTTGCGGCGATCATTTGGGTTGACCCGGGCAACGGCTTTTTCAAGGACGCGGCCCTGTTCTTTTCCAAGGCGGCGGTCGTGACCTTTGGAGGGGCATATGCCGTGCTGGTCTATGCGGGGCAGCAGGCCGTCGAGGTCTATGGCTGGCTGCGGGCCGGCGAAATGGTGACGGGTCTGGGGCTTGCCGAGACCACGCCGGGGCCGCTCATTCTTGTGCTGGTGTTCATCGCCTTTGTCGGAGGCTCGCGCACAACGGGGTATGATCCCCTGACCGGTGGCATGCTGGGCGGCTTGACGGCGCTGTGGTTCACCTTCGTGCCGTGTTTTCTCTGGATTTTTGCCGGCGCTCCCTTTGTTGAAGCGGCAGGAAGGGTCAAGTGGCTCTCAGCGGCGCTCTCGGCAGTCACGGCCGCTGTCGTCGGTGTCATTGCCAATCTCGCGCTGTGGTTCGGCTTGCACGTGCTGTTCGGCGAATTTGTCGAATGGACTTTCGGCCCGTTTCACTTGCCGCAAATTCAACTTGGTCAAATTGACATCTGGTCGGCGGTCATCGCAATCGCCGCGGGCGTGGCGCTCATTCGCTTCCACCTCAATCTTCTTTGGGTCATCGCCGCTGCGGCGTTTGCCGGATCTGCCCTGCGGCTTTCAGGGCTCACATAGAGCATTTCGAGGAAAAGCGGATATCGGTTCTCTGTTCGGAAGTGCGTAAAAGCAAATCGTCAGAGTCAGTCAGGGTTCCAACGAAACGATGAATGACTCTGGAACGCCGGTTCTCAAAGTGAATCAGAACCGCGCTCTAACCTTTTCTTTAAGAGTCGGATTTTCCAAAACCGGCGTTTGATTTGGGCTTAATGTTTTAGTCGAACAGGCTCGAGACCGATTCTTCCGAGGCTGTTCGTGAAATCGCTTCACCCATCAGGTCGGCAATCGGCACAATGCGTATGTTAGGCGCGGCCTCGACGGCTGCGGTTGGCTGAATCGAGTCGGTGATCACCAGTTCTTTCAGTTTCGAGGCTGTGATGCGAGCGACCGCGCCGCCCGAAAGAACGCCATGCGTAATGTAAGCCGTCACCGAAAGTGCGCCCTTTTCGAGGAGCGCTTCAGCGGCATTGCAGAGTGTTCCG
>JANNRN010000097.1:0-10696 GCA_031401375.1 Phyllobacteriaceae bacterium
CGACGTCAACAGCCCAAATGCCCACAGAGCCGCGCCGCTTTGAACGATAAATTTTCTGCGTTGAAGATTTAGCATGATCATCTCTCCAGATAATCCGGCAGGGCTACGAGCGCCCTGGGCGGTAGCCTGAGCACGAATTAATCTACGCGATTTCGACACGGAATTATGGTCGGTGCTGAAATTGGCGCATTTCAACAGCGTCTCTACAATCATGATGCGCCTTCAGTGTCGGAGAGTCCATAGTCAGGTTCTGCCTCAAAGTCTGTGGTGATCAATGTCAACTCAAACCGATATCTCTATGAAAATGCGGTCAAATTTTGTGAACGACTCTATTGAGGGAACCCGTCGCGGAAGCATGGCGTGGCCAATCGAATTTATCATGCAATCTCAATGGTTTGCGTGGAGTTCTAGACAATTTTCACCGCAGACTTTGAGGCAGACCCAATTAGATGTACTTTCTCAAATAACCTGTTTGCTGCTAATTCATTGAAATCGCTCATTTCGGATTCTCACGGTTAGATGCCTCCCCACATAGGTCTCGCACTGCTGTTGCACGACTACCGTCTGCAAGTGCGCCATGATCATCTTTCCGTCAGCGATTTAGAACCCGATCTCGCCAGAGCTCAGCTGATCGAAATCCTTTTTTATCTCCATCTCAGAACGATGAGCCGTGGCAAGCTCGTCAACGCCCTCAATCGTTATTTTCCACTGCATCGCCAACTCCTTTGAAGTCGACGAAACCTTGCATTCAACGCGTTTAAAACTCCCCGAACCCCGGCTAATTTAACGGCCCTGCCGAGACTCCTGCGCTCGAGGAACAAAATACCCCATGCGGGTATATTGGAAGAGTTGACTCCCATACCCCATGTAGGTATGTGCCAATTATGCAGAGCAACATTAAAGCTGCCGTGCAAAAACGGTTCAATCGCATCGAAGGCCAAGTGCGCGGGCTGTCCCGCATGGTCGAGGAAGATCGCTATTGCATCGATGTTGTGACGCAAATATCTGCGGTTCGCGCGGCCCTGCGGCGCGCGGAAGAGGAAATTTTGCGGGACCATGTGGGTCATTGTGTAGAGTATGCTATCAACAGCGGCGATAAACAGGACCAGCGAACCAAGATAACCGAAATCATCGAGGTGCTTCGGCTCAGCGAAAGATAGGACCCGATGTGATCACACTTTATTGAACTGGAAAACGCAAAAAAGCGGTATTATCCGCTAAACAATGCGAATCAAAAATAGCGGAAGTGCTCTTGATTTTAAGAACTAAGCCATTGGGATCTATAGCGGCGAATCTGGGTAAGGCTGAAGGGCCTTTACAGGTTTGTTTTGATTGTATCCGCTATGTTGCCGTTCTTTCTATCGTTCTTACAGCGCTGTTTTTGGGATCATTTTCAGGGAGTGCTCAAGCTCATGGATTACATCCCGCGAACCTGGCCCAGTCAACCGAGCGCTCTGCAACAGCGGACGCTTCAATCTTTGAAGATTCTTTAGAACGCGGCACAGATTATAGCGTCAGCATATGTGGCGCTAATTGCTGCTCGATGTCTGGTTGTGGATACGTCGGCCAAATCGTGGCGGAGTTTGGTTTTCCCGCAATTTCAATTGGCAAGCGCCATTCATTAAAGACCCTGCCTTGGGTGAGGAACCCACTCGGCTCTTTGAAGCGGCCTCCACGAGCCTCAGTCTGACACCTCGCAAAGCGCCGCAGAAGTTTGCGGCCTGATCGGTTTCGGCAAAATCTTGAGGCTCCTGATGCACTCTATTCGTCTAACTTTTCTGGCTGCCGCGTTCAGCCTGGCAAATGTCGTCTATGCGCTGGCCCATGGCGGGCACAATCACGGCGACGCGCCACCACCTGCGACAGTGCAATCAGCCCCGCGCGCGACTGCGGCCTCGGCGCTGTTTGAGCTTGTGGCGGTTTCTAATGGCGGCTTTGTCACCGTCTATCTGGACAGGTTTGACACAAATGAACCGGTTGCCGGCGCAAGAATTGATGTCGAAACGCCGGCCGGCCCGGTAACGGCGACACCGGATGGTGATGTTTACAAGATTGATGCGCCTTGGGCATCGACGCCAGGTGAGCATGAGCTTCTGTTCACGATAACCGCAGATGCAGAGATCGATTTTCTCACGGGCACTCTTTCCGTCCCTCTCGCGCCTGCCGCCCCGGCTGCCAACGCCGGCTCTGGCGGTTTTGTCAGCGCCGCGCTCGCAAAGCAGTTTCGCGACACAGTCGCAACGACGGTGCCGCAACGTCTGCGGCGCGCTGATCCAGCGCTCATTTTTATGGGAATAGTTGGGTTTCTTGGCGGCGCGCTGGCGATGGGTTTGATCCGGCGCAGGAAGCTTGTCGCCGGGCTCCTCGCCTCGCTGCTGGCGGTCCTGATAGGAACCACTTTCGCATACGCAGAAACTGCCTCAAGCGCTGCTGTTGATGCAAAGGCAGCAATTCGGGATGTGGCGCAGCGGATGGCCGATGGACGCGTCTTTGCGCCAAAATCCGCGCAGCGTATTCTTGCAATACGCACAATTTCCGCAACTGAAACCGAACATCGCAGCAGCATCGAAATGCCGGGCCGGGTCATTCCCGACCCGAACGAGAGCGGTTTTGTGCAGACTGCCATCGGCGGCCGCCTTCTGGCACCGCCCGGCGGCTTCCCGCCGCTTGGAGCGCAGGTCAAGGCCGGTCAGCTTATGGCCTATGTCGAGCCGTCGCTGGCCGCCGCGGATCAATCCTCAATCCGGCAGTCAAAGGCCGAGCTTGATCAGGAGATCGCGTTGGACGAGCGGCAGCTTGAGCGACTTCGCACCTTGGCCATGTCGGGCACCGCTTCTGCAAGGCAGCTTGAAGAGGCTGAGCTGACGATTGATGGCCTTCGCAAACGGCGCGCAGCGCTGGAGGCAATCCGCATGGAGCCAGAGCGGCTCGTTGCTCCGGTGTCAGGCATTGTTTCGAAAGCCAATGCAGCGCCCGGTCTGATTGCCGAAACCAACACCGAGGTGTTTCATATCATCAACCCCGCGCAATTGTGGGTGGAAGCGCTGTCCTTCGGTCGGAATGAGGTGTCGGGAAATGCCTCGATCGGCACATTGGAAGGAAGCCCGGTTACACTGACTTTGGTGGGTGCCGGATTTGCAGAAGATGGTCAAGCGCAACCGGTACACTTCCGTGTGGACGATAAAACCGGTCGCCTTCAACCGGGAGATCGGGTGACGCTGGTTGCCCAGACTGAAGCCAAAACGAAGGGGATTGCCGCTCCGCGCGAAGCGGTCATACGGGGCGCAAACGGAGAGGACATTGTCTTTGTCCATACGGCTCCAGAGCTCTTCGAGCCGCGTCCGGTACGCACAGAACCTCTTGATGGCGGACGGGTGATAATAGTGGCTGGCATTTCAGCGGGTGAGCGGTTCGTCACCGAGGGTGCCGAACTCCTCAACCAGTTGCGCTGAGGGGACAGGCACATGTTCACATTCCTGGTTACCCAGTCGTTGCGCAATCGCGTTCTTGTGCTCGTGCTGGCCGTTGTTCTCATGGGCTATGGCACCTTCACGGCCATGCGCCTGCCTGTCGATGTCTTCCCGGACCTTAACCGCCCGACAGTCACAATCATGACCGAGGCGGAGGGGCTAGCGCCGCCTGAGGTGGAGCAGCTGGTCAGCTATCCGATCGAGACGCAGATGAACGGTTTGCCGGGTGTCGACCGCGTCCGGTCGGTGTCAGGCGTCGGCTTGTCGATCATCTATGTGGAGTTCGACTGGGGGACGGACATCTACCGTAACCGCCAGCAGATTGCCGAGCGGCTGACGCTTGTCGCCTCGCAACTGCCCGAAGGCGTGACGCCGCAGATGGGTCCGATAAGTTCCATAATGGGCCAGATCATGCTGGTCGCAATGACAGCGCCCGACGGCGTGTCGCCAATGCAGTTGCGCGAAGCGGCGGATTTTTTGGTCCGCCCGCGCCTGTTGACGATTTCCGGAGTGGCGCAGGTCATACCCATTGGCGGCGAAGTTCGTCAGTTCCGCGTCGCGCCGAACACCGCCGCCCTGCGCGCTCTTGGCGTGACGCTCGAAGACGTCGAGACTGCGATCAATGCGTTTGGCGGAAACACTGGCGGCGGCTTCACTGACCAATTTGCGCGCGAGTATCTGATCCGCAACATTGGCAGCACACTCAAGCTTGAGGATCTGCGCAAAGTCGTTGTTAAAAGTGACGGAAAGCGGCCGATATTGTTGCATCAGGTGGCTGAAGTCGGATTTGGCGCGCGCCTGAAGCGCGGCGAAGCCGGATACATGGGCAAGCCGTCCGTTATCATTTCTGTCGAAAAGCAGCCCGACGTCGATACGGTCCGACTGACAACTGATGTGGAAGCCGCTTTGGCTGAGATCACCGCATCGCTGCCTGATGGCATACGTGCCGATGAAATTCTGTTCCGGCAAGCCGATTTCATCGAAACATCCGTGAACAATGTCGAGAAAGTCCTGCTGGAGGCAGTGGTCGTCGTTGCTATTGTGCTCTTCGCATTCCTGTTGAACGTCAGGACCACATTTATCTCATTGACCGCGATTCCAGTATCCATCCTCGTAACCGCCATCGTGTTCAAAATACTGGGCCTGTCGATCAACACGATGACGCTGGGCGGTCTGGCCATCGCCATTGGCGAATTGGTTGATGACGCTGTTGTTGACGTCGAAAACATTTTCAGGCGGCTGCGTGAAAACAGGGAAGCGGGCAACCCGAGGTCAACGTTCGATGTCGTGGTCTCTGCATCTCAGGAAGTGCGGTCAGGCATTGTCTATGCCACCATGATCATCATCCTGGTGTTCGTGCCGCTCTTTGCGCTTTCAGGGATCGAGGGGCGGCTTTTTGCACCACTCGGGCAGGCATACATCATTTCCATCCTTGTCAGCCTTGTAGTCTCCATCACTCTCACGCCGGTGATGGCCTACTATCTCCTGCCGGGCTTGAAACGGCTGGATGAACATGAAAGTTGGCTAGTCCGCACCCTCAAGCGGGGCAACAAAGCGGCTTTGAAGGTTGTTTTTCAGTGGCAAAAACTGCTCATGGCAGTTGCCGCAGTTGCGGTTGTCATTGCCGGGTTGTCGGCAACTGCATTGCCACGCGCATTCCTGCCGCCGTTCAACGAGGGCACGTTTACAATTTCCATGCTGTTCAACCCGGGCATCTCTTTGGCGGAATCCCACCGTGTCGGCCTCATTGCAGAAAAGCTTATTCTCGAAGTGCCCGAGGTGCGCGCAGTGGGACGGCGAACTGGACGTGCTGAACTCGATGAACATGCCGAAGGCGTCCACTCGTCTGAAATCGAAGTCGACCTGAACGCTTCTGAACGCGCCAAAACAGAAATTGTCGCCGATATCCGCGCGCAGCTGTCGATCCTGCCCGTGGCGGTCAACGTCGGTCAGCCGATTTCGCACAGGCTGGATCACATGTTGTCCGGGGTCCGCGCGCAGCTGGCACTGAAGGTGTACGGAGCCGATCTGGATACGCTGAGGGGCGTGGCCGAGGATCTGAGGGGCAAGATCGCCGCAATCCCGGGATTGGTCGACCTTCAAGTTGAAAAACTAGTCCGCATTCCGCAGCTCGAGATTCGCATCGATTATGACCGGGCTGCTCTCTTCGGCATTCAGCCAGCGGTGATCACCGAAGCGCTTGGGCAACTCTCAAACGGTCGCGTCGTGTCAAAGCTGGTGGACGGCCCCCGCACATATGATGTCGTGATGCGGCTGTCTGATGAAAATCGGACCACACAGGCGCTTGGGGACATGCTGATCGAAACGCCGTCTGGGTGGGTCCCGGTACGCGAGTTGGCAGAAGTGCGTGAAACAGACGGACCCAATCAAATCTTGCGGGAAAATGGCGCCAGGCGTGTCGTGGTAATCGGCAATACCGACGGGCGCGTGGATATGGCGGCAGTTGTTGCGCAGATACGTTCCGTTATTGCGGCGGCCAAGCTGCCTGAGGGCTATACTGCAACATTAGAGGGAACCTTTCAGGCGCAAGAAGAGGCCAGCCGGACAATAGCGCTCTTATCGCTCGTATCTCTTGGCATGGTCTTCGCCATCTTGTTCAGCCGCTATAGATCCACCGTCTGTGCGCTCATCATAATGGGTTCCGTGCCACTTGCGCTGATTGGATCGGTAGCGGCGCTTTGGATTGCCGGCCAGCCGCTGTCTGTGGCTTCTATGATCGGCTTTATCACGCTCACCGGCATCGCCGCGCGCAATGGAATCTTGAAAATCAGCCACTACATAAATCTTGCTTTGCACGAAGGCATTGGCTTCGGGCCGGACTTGATCATAAGAGGGTCGCTGGAGCGCCTGACACCGGTTCTGATGACGGCCCTGTCGGCAGGCGTCGCACTTGTTCCTCTGATGGTTGATGCAAGCGCGCCGGGCAAGGAAATACTCAACCCAGTCGCCGTCACGATTTTCGGCGGGCTAATCTCATCGACATTGCTCGATACCTTCCTGACACCCGTGCTCTTCCTTCGTTACGGTCGAAAATCTCTCGAACGGCTGATCGAAGCGGCTCGTGCCGCAGATACGATTTCAAACTCGCCCGTAGGCGCAGTCATCCCAACCTTCTGAACTGGAAAAGGAAACGAAAATGCTGAGAACACTCTTGCTCACACTGTTGCTTGCATCACCCGCAGCTGCGCACGAAGCGGGCATTGGCCCGAACGGCGGAATGCGCGTTGATGCAGGCCCTTACCGCGTGGAACTGGTTCCTGACGGCACGTCGGTGAGTATTTTCATTACCCTCGACGATGACAGCCAAGTGGACACTTCAACGATGAGCGGAACGGCCATCCTCCTGATTGACGGCAAACCAGTTCGTTCGGCGCTCGCGCCCTTGTCAGCCGGGATCCTGTCTGGTGACACAGGCGTAACGGTCCCTGACAATGTGAAGGGCGCAGTGCAGATCCTAGGCAGCGATGGCAAGACCGTTCAGGCCAAATTCTAACCGTCTCTGTGTTTGCAGTTTCACGATAAAGCGGTCAGCATTTTCTTTGAGCACTTATGAATTGATTGCGAAGGCAACTACAGGAATAGGTGCTCGATGCAGAGGGATTGAGCCTTTTAGCGGGAGTGCAAGTGTCACCCAATGGATGACGCTGAAGGGCATAGCTCTCTGAAGCCAGGCGTCAATCTGAGAGGACGAGTTCACTATCCGATGCGATCAATTTAACAGTGGGCTCCAAACTGATTGCACTTGCCAGAGCTCCGAAGTCTGGCTTGTCGCTTGCTTGTCCGATTAGTGATTTTTCTGAAGCCGTCTGAACCCCTGGTTTGCCAGCCGGGTTGGACAATTGCGAAAACCTCGAGCCCGGTTCAGTCGACGGCCTTACCTCGATACGCCGCAGGCTGGGTTGAGTTCCTGAGTCGGGAATCGCCTCACTGCGGAGGCTCTGGCGTCGGGAGCTGGCAGCTCGCGCTTCGATTTACTTATCGGCAGCCACGCCCTCGCAGAGAGTTCCTTGTCGGCGTAACAGTAATTTCCAAAGCCCAGAATTGGCTGATGATTGCGTATTTTTGATAATACAGCGGGTTTCGTCCATGGGTGGAGGTGATGTCCCCACGCTCTACCGATGGAACTTAATTTAGATCAAGGCGTTTTACATGGTCGTGACCTAGCCTGTGCAAACTGAAATACGTCCATCGGAACCGCGAACTGAAGGGAACCATACCCATGCAAACGCTTATGTATTTCCTACTCTGGGGGACCTTCATCTTCCTGATGATGCGGTTTGGCTGCGGGGCGCATGTCATGGGACATGGGCACAGGCGCCACGACAAAAGCAGAAATCCAGATGATCCTGTGACGGCCGCGCCGCTGTCATCAGTATAAGGTGTAACGAGCTCGACAAAAAATATGGAGCAGTTCAATGAACACAGGCACTGATCTGCCGACTTCCATTGTCAGCGAAGGGTTGCGCCTCCCCGTACACCCTGTACCTCTGATTCCGGTGTTTGCGTTGGGGATGGGATTGAGCTTGTCCCTTGCCATAACTTATGTGCTCTGCGTTCTTGGTTATTTGTTTCTTCCGGGCTTGCCCATTGAGCATTCTGCACTGGCAATCTTCCTGCCCGGATTCACGTTGCTGAGCTGGCCGGACTTCTTCCTGGGGCTGATTGAGAGCTTCGGCTGGGGATGGTACGCGGCACTAGTCTTTGGTCCGCTTTACAATTTTTTCGCGGCCCGGACATGACTACCAGCACCCTTGAAGTCGGCGGTCTGTTATCAATCCTTGGCGCCAAGGGAATTGAAAAACAGCTTCAGCATATTCAAGGCGTCGGGCGCGTGTCGGTAAACCCGGTCGCCGGATCTGCAACCGTCATGTATGACAAGGGCAAGACCTCCGTCACCGCACTTCAGGCCGCTATCAAAGAGTGCGGCTTTCATTGTGCCGGCGAGGCTTTGCCCAAACATGTTTGTGCAGAGCATGCGATACCGGAAAAATCTCTTCCGGCTGCTACGGTCAGCCCGGTCAAGTCCAAGCACGCCCAAGCGCATAAAGTCGACTCAAAGGCGTTGCCGTCTGCAGTCAAACCAGTTGATGCAAATGCCGGACACACGGCGCATGGAGGCGAAAAAAGCGACGCCATGGCGCACGAAATGGGCCATGGCGCTGGCATGGACATGCAAGCGATGGCGCGGGACATGCGCAACCGGTTCTGGATTGCACTCGGCTTCAGCCTGCCGATCTTCGCCCTCTCGCCGATGGGCATGGACTTCATTCAAATACAGCCGCCCTTCGGGTTGCGCCTCGATCTCGTGCTGTTCATTCTGGCCAGCGCGGCCATCCTTTATCCGGTTTGGCCCTTTGTTGTCGCGGCCGCCCGAGCAATCCGCAGCGGCGTCGCCAATATGGCGGTGCTGGTCGTGCTCAGCGTCGGCACGGGATATCTGTTCAGCGTGGGCTCTACCTTTATCTATGGCGGCCAGCAGTTCTACGAGGCGTCTGCCATCCTGCTGGTTTTCATTCTGCTCGGGCACTGGCTCGAAATGCGGGCACGAGCAGGCGCGTCGGAAGCGATCCGCGCCCTGATGGATTTGGCACCGCCCAAGGCGAACGTCCTGCGAGACGGCAAAGAGCTGGAAGTTGCGACCGCCGAGATCGTGTCCGGCGATATTGTCGTGATCCGTCCGGGAAACAAAATTCCGGTCGATGGCACCGTGCTTGAAGGCGAATCTCAGGTCGACCAGTCGATGCTGACGGGCGAATCCATGCCGGTGGCCAAGAAAGTGGGCGACACGGTGATCGGCGCTACCATCAACAAGAGCGGCACGTTCCAGTATCGCGCCACCAAGGTTGGCGCGGACACCGCACTCGCCCAGATCGTGAAACTCGTCCAGGAAGCGCAGAACTCAAAAGCGCCCGCGCAGTTATTGGCGGATCGCGCCGCGCAGTGGCTGGTTCTGGCTGCGGTCGTGACTGGCCTTCTCACCTTTGCGGTCTGGTATTGGTGGATCGGCGAGACCCTGCTGTTCGCGATGAGCCTCACGATAACTGTCTTTGTCATCGCCTGCCCCGATGCGCTTGGGCTGGCAACGCCGATGGCAATCATGGTGGGAACTGGTCTTGGTGCGCAAAACGGCATCCTTTTCAAGAATGCATCAGCACTTGAGGACGCCACCAAACTCAACGTCATCATTTTCGACAAGACGGGGACGCTCACTATGGGCCAGCCCGAAGTGGTGGAACTGGTGGTGGCTGCCGGCGTGACCGAAAATCAGCTTCTCGCCGCAGCCGCATCCGTGGACGCGGGGTCTGATCATCCCCTCGCACAAGCCATCCTGCGCCGGGCCGCAGATGTGAAGGTGACAAAAGCCACCGGCTTCAAGAACCTTGAGGGCAAAGGTGCTGAAGCAAAGATCGGCGGCAAGTCCGCATTGCTCGGCAACAAGCGTTTGATGACTGAAAACAAGATCGACCTCGGAAAGCTTGGTGCGAAAGCCGCCGAGTTGCAGGGCGCCGGGCGCACCGTCGTTCATCTGGCACTGGGCGGTAAGCTCTTAGGCTTGATCGCCATCGCTGACGCAATCAGGCCGTCCGCAGTGGAGGCAGTCAAAGCACTGCGCGCGCGCGATGTCGAGGTCTTCATGCTGAGCGGAGACAACCAAGCCACGGCGGAGCGAATTGCCAAAAGTGTGGGGATTGAGCATGTGTTCGCCGACGTGTTGCCCAATGACAAGGCGAGCAAGGTCAAAGAGCTCCAGGCGCAGGGCAAAAAAGTCGGCATGGTTGGAGACGGCGTTAACGACGCGCCGGCCCTGACCCAGGCCGATGTTGGTTTTGCAATCGGCGCTGGCACCGATGTGGCAATGGAAAGCGCTGACATCGTGCTGATGAAGAGCGACCCGTTCGACGTGGTCGGTGCCATTGAGCTGTCTCATGCGACGCTCAGAAAGATGCATCAGAACCTCTGGTGGGCGGTCGGCTACAACGTCATTGCATTTCCGCTCGCGGCCGGCGTTCTGTATCCGTTTTTGCTCAGCCCGACCATCGCCGCCATCGCCATGTCCGGCAGTTCGGCGCTCGTTGCAATCAATGCCCTGATGCTGAAGCGGACCAAGCTGACGGGCATCCGGCAGTCAGGTAAGCCAGCGGCTCCCGGTAAGTCCGACTTGGCAGCCACTTCGAATCAAATGGCGGCGCCGAAGGTGGTGGCAG
>JANNRN010000098.1:0-5768 GCA_031401375.1 Phyllobacteriaceae bacterium
CTCGGCGCTGTCGGGATCAGGCTGCGGTGACTTGCGCAAATGGTTGGCTGACGCGCTGCCGCAGGGTCCGTGGTTCTATCCCGAAGATCAGGTCTCGGACCTGCCGATGCGCAGTCTCGCTGCCGAGATCACGCGCGAAAAATTGTTCGAACGCCTGCATCAGGAACTTCCCTACGCCTCGCATGTCGAGACGGAAAAATGGGAGGAAATGAAGAATGGCGATGTGCGCATTCAACAGGTCATCTATGTCCAGCGCGAATCGCAAAAGAAGATCGTGCTGGGCCATCAGGGCGCGACGATAAAGGCGATCGGGCAGTCCTCGCGCATGGAGATTGCGCAAATTCTCGGTCAGAAAGTTCACTTGTTTCTCTTTGTGAAAGTGCGCGAGAATTGGGGTGACGATCCCGAGCGTTACCGTGAGATGGGTCTTAATTTCGGCTCCTGAATGTCGGGCCAGATGGGCCGACTATCAGGCATGGCGAGTCAATTTTATGCCAGTTTACCACCCTCAGTGCTGCCCCTCATCCGACCCTTCGGGCCACCTTCTCCCCGCAAGGGGCGGGGAGAAGGGAATTGCGGCGCCGGCCAACCCCTTCTCCCCGTCCTCACGGGGAGAAGGGGCCCCGATAGGGGCGGACAAGGGGCAGCGCCGAAGGTGCAAGCAAACCCACGCGCGCACCAACGGCCGCCAATAATGGACTGGCGCGATGAAGGCATTATTCTCGGCACCCGCAGACATGGCGAAACCAGCGTCATCGTCGAGTTGATGACGCGTGAGCGCGGACGCCACCTTGGTCTGGTTCAGGGCGGGCGCTCGCACAGGATGCAGCCGCTCCTGCAAATCGGTAATCGCGTTGCTGCTGAGTGGCGCGCCCGCCTTGATGAGCATCTCGGCCAATATGTGCTTGAGCCGGTCACCTTTGCCGCCGCCCGGCTGATCGAAAGCCGTCTTGCCCTGAACGGCGTCCAGCTCATCGCGGCGCATCTTCGCCTTTTGCCGGAGCGCGACCCGCATCCGCAGCTCTTTGACATATTGGCCGTCGTGCTCGAGTGCTTTGACAATCCTGCCCAAGCGGGAGAACTCATGGCGAGGTTCGAATTGAAACTGCTGGACGAACTTGGCTTCGGTCTTGATCTGGAGGAATGTGCGGCGACAGGCCGGCGGGACGACCTTGTCTGGGTCTCGCCAAAATCCGGTCGTGCGGTCTGCCGCGAGGCGGGCGCGCCCTACGCCGCCAAGCTGCTTGTATTGCCATCCTTCCTGAATCAGTCACCTGGGCGCGGTGCAACAGCAGACGAGCTCGACGCGGCCTGGAAGCTCAGTGCCTATTTCCTTGCGCGTGACGTCTATGGCCCGCGTGGACTGGAACCACCCGACGCCCGCTCTGCCTTTATCGCCGCCATTCGCAAGTTGATGCTGTCAGCTGTCGCATCTCATTGATGGCTAAAGCATTTCCGCTTTTGACGGAATCGTCAAAAGCAAAGGACAATGCGACAACCTGGATCGCATCAGCTTTTCTGTGAAATGCTGATGCGATCCAGGATGAACGATCAACACCGGCGTTTTGCCCTTTTATCCGATCCTGCCGCCACCCTGTTTGGTGACCGCCACCACGGCTGGCCGCACGGGCATTGCATCCTGAAAGTCCGGCCATTTCGTTGCCGGTTTCTCATATGTCGCCAACCCGTCATCACCCGGATGCTGAACCGCGAGAAAGACCGTATCGCTGTTCGAATTGAAACAGGGACCGCACAGCTCGGCGCCAACCGGAACCCGGAAGAACAATTTTGACGTCCGCCGCAGATCACCCTCCGTGTCCACCGCCCAGAGCCCGTCAGTGCGCCCGGTGGCCTTGCTGTTATTGCCGTCGGTTGACACCCACAGACGCCCGTCAGCGTCGATGGCGCAATTGTCGGGCATGCCGAACCAGCCGTTGGCGGTTGTCGCTGACGAGAAATTCGCGCCGACTTCCGTGACGGAAGGGTCGCCGCATTTCAACAGGACCTCCCATTTGGATTGGGTCGAGGCGAAGTCTCCGTCAGTTTCCATGATCTCGATAATGTGGCCGAATACGTTGTCGGCCCGCGGGTTTGCCGCGTTCTCGTCCCCGGCCTTGCGCTTGTTGTTATTCGTCAGCATCACATAGACCTTGCCGGTCTTGGGATTGGGCTGCACGTCCTCGGGCCGGTCCATCTTTGTCGCGCCAAGGATGTCCCCGGCTCTGCGCGCCTCAATCAACACCGAGGCCTGGTCGGCGAATCCGTTTTCGGCCGTGAGCCCGTTTTGGCCATGCTCAAGCGCCAGCCAGTTGAGGGTTCCGTCTTCGTTGAACCTGGCGACATAGAGTGTGCCTTCATCCAGAAGGTTCATGTTGGCAGCCCGGTCCGCCGCATTGAATGTGCCTTTTGTGACGAACTTGTAGACATAGTCGAACCGCTCATCATCGCCGCAATAGAACACGACCCTTCCGTCCTTGTTGACAATGCTCTCCGCGCCTTCATGCTTGGTGCGTCCGAGCGCCGTGCGTTTCCTCGGCACCGAATCCGGGTCGGAGACGTCCACTTCGACCACCCAGCCGAAGCGGTTGGCCTCGTTCGGCTCTTTGGTGACATCGAAGCGGTCGTGAAATTTGCCCCAGTTGTACCAGCCGGCCGGCACGCCATAGCGTTTGTAATTGGCGGCTTCCGCATGCGTTTCCGCCAGTTCTCCCATGAAGTAGCCGTGGAAATTCTCCTCGGCCATCAGATACGTGCCCCACGGCGTCACGCCGCCCGCGCAATTGTTCAACGTGCCAAAGACCTTGAGGCCGGTTGGATCGGCATTGGTCTTGACGCGGGCATGACCTGCAACGGGACCTGTCAGCAGCATTTCGGTCGCCACCGTGAGGCGGCGGTTGAGCTTGCCGTCGAGCACCGGGCGCCATTTGCCGCCCTCCCGCTTGATTTCAATGATTGTGCCGCCATGCGCGGCCATTTCGATGTCGACGAGTTCCTTGGTGAACTCGCCCATCTTCACCTTGTCTTTGCCCTCATCATCCTTGCCGATTGTCGCCCAGTTCGGAAACATCAGCTCAGCGTTGGTGTATTCGTGGTTGACGACGAGCATGCCGTGATCGGCGCTGCCGTCGATGGGGATGTACCCGACATAGTCATTATTGTAGCCGAACTGGCGGGCCTGCGCCTCAGCGCTCTGCTTCATCGGGTCGAATTCAGGGGAGTCCGCAAACACCTTGTCGCCCCAACGCAGAAGAATGTCCGCATCGTAACCGGCAGCCACGTGATGCTTTTCGTCAATCCCCACCGCGACTTCCTCAAAGTCAAAGGCCGATTTCGGTTCAGCCCGCGCTTCATCGGCGGCCATCAGCGCCAACGGGCTGATGGTTGCGGCGATCGCCGTCACCGCGAGCGAATCACGCAGGAAATCGCGCCGGGAGAAGCGCCGGTTGATAATGTCGCCCATGGTCGGATTTGCCGAAGAATTGCGCCCGGTATCTTCTGATTCCTCCCGGATCTGTGTCGATGTCTTAATATCCTGCGGTGTTACGTACTCGTTCATGATCATGCCTCCGGCTGAGCTTTGTGTGCGCTCATAGAGGCGGTGCTTTGTTACAGAAAAATGACGGACGCCGGGTTTTTGCTTCAAGCGCTGCCGCTTATGCGGCAATGGCCAGCGGGGCCCGTTCCACCGGGCGCTCCTTGATCGGCCAATGCACAATGGCGGCGAAAAGACCGAGTGCAACGCCAATCCACCAGACCGGATCATACGTGCCGAAATGATCATACAGGTAGCCGCCCATCCAGATGCCGATGAACGAGCCGATCTGGTGCGAGAGAAACACCAGCCCGCCAAGCAATCCAAGATGCCTTGTGCCGAACATGATCGCCACAAGTGAATTGGTTGGCGGCACGGTTGAAAGCCAAAGCACGCCCATGACAATGGCAAAAATAATCACCGATGTTGGGGTTTGCGGCAGCAGCAGAAACAGCGTCACTGCGATGGAACGGCCGATATAAATATAGGCGAGCAAATAAGGCTTGGAAAAACGCTGACCGGCAATCCCGGATGCCAAGGAGCCAAAAATGTTGAAGAAGCCGATGAGCGCGAGCGAAATTGCGGCGTATTTGGCCTCAATGCCAATATCACCAAGATAGGCCGGGAAATGCGCGGTGATGAACGCCACTTGAAATCCGCATACAAAGAACCCGGCCGTGAGCAGGAGATAGCTCTGGTGCCCGAAAGCCTCGCGCAGCGCCTGCCCGATGCTCTGGTCAATCTCGGTCTGCGATGTCCGGCCGGAGCTTGAGTTTCCCTTCAGCGGGATTGCAAGCAGGGGAATGACAACCATCAACGATGCGATGATCATCAGGGCCTGCGACCAGCCAAAGCGCGTGATGAATTCCTGTGACAATGGCGCGAAAATGAACATGCCGGCTGATCCCGCCGCAGTGCCAAGTCCAAAGGCAAAACTGCGCTGCTCCGAAGTGACATTGCGCGCAAATGCTGAAAGCAGGATGCCGAAGCCGCCGGCGCCGATGCCAAGGCCGACCAAGACGCCGCCGCCAAGATAGAGAAGGCCCGGCGTCGTGGCCGTCGCCATGAGCGTGAAACCGAGGCCGAAGAAGGCCGCCGACAAAAGCAGCACTTTCCATGAGCCGTATTTATCGGCGATGGCGCCGAAGAAGGGTTGTCCCAGTCCCCAGAACAGGTTCTGGATCGCGATCGCCAGGCCAAAAGTCTGCCGGTCCCAGCCGCGTTCCGAAATCAACGGGAGCTGGAAAAGCCCGAGCGCGGAACGGGGACCGATGGTCAGCACCGCGATAAAACAACCGGCGATGATGATGAGCCAGGGAAAGGATGGATCGCGGGAAGAAGAATTGGCAGTTTGGCTCATGGCAGTCTCCAACGTGGGGCCAGCATAGCCGGGTGACAAACGCCAATCAAATTGATTGTTCACACACCAATCATCTATTCCAGTGAACTAACCTGTGCCACAGGGCCGTCAGTTTGTCTTTGACGCGTTGGATTCCGTTCGAGACAAAAAATCCGGCACGAGTCTTTCCGAAAAGCCGCCAAGGAAACACCAGATAACCAGTTTGGCGAAGTTGCCGTCAGCCTTGATGGCCGGATCGAACGCCAGACTTTCGACATCCGGGAACAAGTCGCCATCAAGAAATTTCCCGAAGATGGCGTAAAAAACGATCACTGAGCCGATCATGCCCAAGAGCAGCCGGATGTGAAGTGCGTTGTTCTGAAACAGGTTCATCAGACTGTCATAGTCCATGGTCGCATAACCCGATTGGAAAGCGCTCAACCGGCTGAACAGGGCGCCGAGCAGCCCGAACGAGCAAGCGGTGTACAAGCCGTAAATATGGGAAAGGGCGGAGCCGCCTTCCGTTGAAAAGAACAGGCTGCCGATTGTCTTGCCGCCAAACCAGGGGAGGAAGGGCAGAACTGCAAAGAAGAACAGGATTGTCGCCAGCTTGCGCACCGTCCAGGCCATCTGCGATCTGATTTTCCGGTCAAGGCTTCGTTTGCCGTACAGCCAGTGCAGATCGTCCAAAAGGTGAGCATAGAGCGCCCTTTGCGTTTTGACGCGCGTCGGCAAGTCAGGTTCAACCAGTGCGGCTTTCCATTTCTCCGCAAAGTGCGGCGCCGAGGCCAGTTTCAACTTTTCAGCTTCAAACAGCCGCCGTTCCGCCTCGACAACAAGGTCCGCCGCGTCAAGGTAGCCGCTCATGAATTGCTCGGCCTGCCAGGCGTTGCGCCA
>JANNRN010000099.1:0-4978 GCA_031401375.1 Phyllobacteriaceae bacterium
GGGGCCAGCGAGGTTGACGAGTCGCTGATAACCGGCGAGAGCCTGCCGGTCATGAAGAAGGCTGCCGATACGCTGATTGCGGGTTCTGTCAACGGCAACGGCGCAGTCGACATCAAGGTGACAGCCCTCGGGCCCGAGACCAGGCTCGGGCGGATGACATCGCTCGTTGAAATGACGCAACTATCTGAGGCGCCCATACAGAAACTGGTGGACCGGGTGTCAGCCGTGTTTGTGCCTTCGATCCTCGCTCTCGCCGCCATCACGTTTGCCGGCTGGGCTTGGTGGGCGGGAGATCTCGAAACAGCCCTCATCAATGCGGTCGCGGTGCTGGTGATCGCCTGTCCTTGCGCGCTCGGGCTGGCAACGCCGACCGCGCTGGTCGCTGGCACCGGCGCCGCGGCGCGAGCGGGAATTCTCATCCGGGATTTTGAAACGCTTGAAAGGGCCCGCTCCATCCGCTGCGTCGCTTTCGACAAGACCGGCACATTGACTCAAGGAAAGGCCCAGCTCACCGGCTTTCGCATCGCACCGGGATTCGATGAGCGTGAGGTATTCTCCGTCGCGCTCGCGCTGGAGCAGGTCAGCGAACATCCATTGGCAAAGGCGCTGGTCAGCGAAGCAAAGTCCAGGGTAATTGCCTCGGCGCAAGTGTCAACCATCCGCATCATTCCCGGTCAATCCATTTCCGGAATCCGCAATGGCAAGACTGTTTCAATTGGCAAGACAATCAATCGCGGTGATGCGCAACCTCACCAGAATGCCACCGGGACTTCGGCCGAATTGCTGTTTGACAACACGCTTGCCGCCACATTCGACTTTGCGGATGAGGCGCGGCCGGAAGCTGCGGCGGCAATATTCGATCTTCAACAACTTGGCATCAAGAGCGTCATGCTGTCAGGTGACAATCAGGCGACCGCAAACAGGATCGGCAAGGCCCTTGGCTTGAGTGCAATCCTCGGCGACTTGTCGCCCCAGGATAAACTGAACGAAATCGGCGCGTTGACGCAACGCTTCGGAGGTGTCGCGTTCGTCGGAGACGGCGTCAATGATGCGCCGGCGCTTGCGGCCGCGGATGTCGGCATTGCGCTTTCAACCGGCACTGACATTGCACGGGAAACCGCCGCCTTTACACTGATGCGCCCCGATTTGCGGCTGGTTGGCGCGGCATTGGCCATTGCGGACAGGACGCGGCGCACTATTCGCCAAAATCTTGGCTGGGCCTTCATCTACAACGTGATCGGTCTTCCGCTTGCGGCCTTCGGTTATCTATCGCCGATTTTCGCGGGCGCGGCGATGGCGTTTTCTTCGGTCAGCGTCGTCACGAACTCCGCCTATCTTGCGACATGGCGGCCCTCTTTTGCCAAAGCCACGCCCGGCAAGGCGGCGCCATCTTGATCCGCATCGAAGACCCTGATGATCCGCGCATTGCCATGTTCCGCGACATCCGCGAGCGCGATCTGGTCGGTCGGGAACGCCGCTTCGTCGCTGAAGGCAAGGTCGTTTTGAATGTCCTGAGCGAGTATGCACCCGAGAGCATCGAGGCGCTGCTCGTGCTGGAGAACCGGCTGCGCGGGATCGAACACATTCTGGAGAGATTGAACCCCGCAACGCCTGTTTTTGTGGCGTCAACCGCTGTGATTGATTCCATTGCAGGCTTCCACCTGCATCGCGGTCTGATCGCCATCGCACGCTGCCCGGTTCCGCCTGATCCCGTCGCCTTTTTGCAAAGCCTCGGAACAAATTCACTCGTGGTTGTGGCTTCAGGCATTTCCAATCACGACAATATTGGCACGATCTTTCGCAATGCGGCGGCGTTCGAAGCCGCGGCAGTCGTGCTTGATGATGCGTGTTGTGATCCATTCTATCGCAAGGCAATGCGCGTTTCGGTGGGTGCCGCCTTGAAGGTGCCTCACATCCGCCTGCCTGATCTTTCAACGATTTGCGACGCTCTGCAGCGGTTGAATTTCGTTCTCGGTGCGTTATCGCCGCAGGGAACATCAGTGATGGAGAAATTCCCCAAGGCAGGCAGGAGGGCGCTGATTCTTGGCACGGAAGGGCCGGGCCTGCCGCATTCGGCGCTCGCAGCGATTCCGTCCTATCGCATTGCAATGTCATCTGGGTTTGACAGCCTGAACGTAGGCACAGCCTGCGGCATTGCACTTTACCACGCCAGCGCGTTTTCGATCCACCAAGAAGCATGACACACTCGGCACCGGTCCATGCGAATTGCGTGCAAGGGGCGTCTTGGATTACAGGGGCCGTGATTTGCAGGAAACACGGCGCATTGCATTGAAAGACAGAAACAAAATCATCGCCATCGCACCCATGATGGACTGGACGGATCGTCACTGCCGCTATTTTCACCGGCAGCTGACGCGTCATGCCTTGCTTTATAGCGAGATGGTGGTGGCCGATGCGGTCATCCATGGGCCGCGCGCGCGCCTGCTTGGTTTTTCACCCGAGGAGCAGCCTGTTGCGCTGCAAATTGGCGGATCGGATCCGGCCAAGGTTGCGCAGGCCGCGAAAATTGGTGAGGATTTCGGTTATTGCGAGGTTAATCTGAATGTTGGATGTCCATCGGACCGGGTGAAATCCGGTTCGTTTGGCGCCTGTCTGATGGAAACGCCGGAACTGGTGGCTGCGTGCGTTTTGGCGATGAAGAGGGCGGTGCGCATTCCGGTGACTGTGAAGTGCCGGCTTGGCGTTGATGACCAGGACCCGGAGCCGGCGCTGGACAATCTGGCGGATCGCGTGTTCGACGCCGGGGCGGATGCACTTTGGGTTCACGCACGCAAGGCATGGCTGAAAGGTTTGTCGCCCAAGGAGAACCGGGAGGTTCCGCCACTCGATTATCAACGGGTCTATCGCCTGAAACAGCGTCTTGGCGACAAGTTCATCGGCATCAATGGCGGGGTCATGAACCTGCAGGAAGCATGCGGGCATCTTCAAATCATGGATGGCGTGATGCTGGGCCGGGCCGCTTATCAGGACCCGGGCATGCTTGCCGACATAGACGCAGAGATTTTCGCAAGCGCGAACGCGCCTGCACACATTCGGGAAGTCGTGGCGTGCATGGCTGAATACGCGGCGCGTCACATCGCCAATGGCGGAAGGCTGAACCAGGTGACACGCCACATGCTGGGGCTTTTTCACGGCAAAAGCGGCGCAAGAAGCTGGCGCCATATGCTGTCAGTCGACGCCTCCCGCGCAGGCGCAACGCCGGATATCTTGTTTCGCGCGCTTGATGCCGTCGAGATGGCGCAAGCCGCATGAATTGCCAGCGAGGGCGATTTCGCGCGAGCGATGACGGTTTCATGACAGAACCGGGTCACGTAGTTGTCTATACAATTGCCATCAGACCCTGGATTCCGGCCGTCTAATGAGTGACATTCCGTTCAACGACCTTCTGGTCTTTGCCTTCTATCTCTCGCTCGCCGGTATCGCTGCGGGATTTCTCGCGGGATTATTCGGCATTGGGGGTGGGACAATCCTTGTCCCGGCATTCTATCAGGTTTTCGGGGCTGTCCATGTGCCGGATGACGTGCGGATGCATCTGGCGCTCGGCAGTTCGATGATCATTGTTGTCGCCACGTCACTTCGCTCGTTTCTTGCGCATAACCAACGCGGAGCTCCCGACATGGCGTTGCTCCGGAGCTGGGTATTGGCGGTGCCCGCCGGCGTGATCGTTGCGGCCTTGGTCGTATCGATGATTTCAAGTTTTGGCCTGCGTTTCGTCTTTGCGGTCATTTCAGTGATTGTCGGCCTTCGCCTGCTGTTCGGCAAGGATACATGGAGGCTTGGCAAGGAACTTCCCGGCAATCCGCTGCGGTTTGTCGTTGGCTCTTTTATCGGGCTGATCTCCGCCTTGATGGGCATTGGCGGCGGTGTGCTCAATAACACATTCATGACGCTGTTCGGCCGACCGATGCATCAGGCCGTCGGCACGTCGGCCGGAGTGGGCCTGCTGATCGCCGTCCCCGGTGTTCTCGGCTACATCTGGGCGGGTCAGGGCGCGGCCGGTTTGCCGCCGTTTTCAACCGGCTATGTCAACTGGCTGCCCTTGCTTTTCATCTTGCCGATCACGATTCTGGTCACTCCCTACGGCGTGAAACTTGCGCATGCCATGTCCAAGAAAACGCTGGAAATCACTTTTGGAACATACATGCTGATTGTCGCCGCACGGTTTTTCTATAGTCTGATGTAAGGTGATTTGGAACGGTCGGCGCTCCAACCCTTTGTATGAACATCAAATTCCAATTGTCAGTCCTGCAGGATCAACTGATCCTGGCGCACCGCATAGCCCGATAACGATGACAGAAAACTCATGCCGAGCAGGCTGCTGTCGAGTTTGCCTTGTTCGGCGACCAATGCGCGAATGTCACGGCGCGTAATGCCGCCAATGACGATCTCGTTGAGGCGGACGGGCGCGGCCATGGACGAACCATTGGCTGTGGAGATCGGCGATGTGAACGTGAGGTCTTCGGGCCGGAACCCTGCGGCAGCGGCATCATCGGCGCTGAGCATGACGCTGGACGCCCCGGTATCGACGAGAAAAGAGATTGAAGCGCCATTGATTGCGCCGTCGATTTCAAAATGGCCGTTGTTCGCCTTTTCAACCGTGACGCTTGCGCGCCCGTCCTCGCCAAAGGCAGTTTGGGGGCGCGAGGGAATGAGGCCTGCAGTGACGCGGCTCGCAAAGTCCTGCAATTCAAAGCGGTATTGGTAGCCCGCGACCAGACCAAGCAGCAGAACCAGCCAGATCGCGGCCTGGCGGGCGACATCGCCAAATCGCATTTTGCGATGCATGAGGCCGGCGGCAAGGATGGCGCCCCAGACACCAAGTACGGCGGCCTGCGCAAATTCCTCATTTGCCATGCCAAACGTTGTGCCGCGTTCGTCATTGACAAGCAGCAGGACAAGTGTGGCGCCGATGGCGCCCAAAACAAGGATAAGCATCCGGCTCAATTTGTGGATCCGG
>JANNRN010000100.1:0-2621 GCA_031401375.1 Phyllobacteriaceae bacterium
GGAATTAGGTGTTCATTTCACGGTATCATTTTTTGTAAGGCGTCATTATACGCTTGACGGAAATGAAAATGCTGCTGATACCTGACCATGGAAATCGAAACCGCGCGGAACAAGTTGCTGCGGGCTTTTCTTGAGACAGGCCAGTCCAAGGGAATTGACGCGAGAATTACTGGGCGCATTCGCAACATGGTTGCTCTTTTGATGGCCGCAAAGGACGTGGACGAGTTAAAAGCTCCTCCAAATTTTGGCTTCCACTGGCTTGTTGGTGACCGCGCTGGAACTGCCGCCACGGTGCTTACAAAAAATTGGCGTCTGACCTTCAAGGTAAGCGAAAATGCGTCGATCACCGATCTCGATTTGGAGGATTATCACTGATGACGATCAAGATTTCACCTTTCTTTTCCGTTCATCCTGGCGTCTGGCTTCGAGAGGAGATGGTTGATCCGAGTCATTTGAGCGTTACTGACCTCGCCAAGCATTTCAATGTGTCGCGTCAGGCCATGAGCATGCTGCTGAATGGCCGCGCCGGATTGACGGCCGAAATGGCCATCCGGTTTGAAAAAGCCTTTGGATTACAGGCTGACACGCTGTGCCGGATGCAGAGCGCCCACGATCTGGCCCTTGCGCGGGTGCATCAGGATGACATCAAGGTTGCACCGATTGGCGTGGCGGCTTGACTGACTTGCGCTGATTGAGGCGGCGAGAAGGAGTTGAGCCCCCAATTTTTGTCATCCTCGGGCTCGTCCCGAGGATGACGAAATTGCGGAAGTGCGAAGGTGAAGAGCTCATTGATATGGCGCAGATGACGCTGATCAGGCGGGAATCTTGCCAAACCTCTTCTCAATATACGCCGCCACCATGCCCTGAAACTCCGCCGCAATGTTCGCGCCTTTCAACGTCGCCGCCTTCTTGCCGTCGATGAACACCGGTGCACTCGGCGTTTCGCCCGTTCCCGGCAGGGAAATGCCGATGTCGGCGTGCTTGCTTTCGCCCGGCCCGTTGACGATGCAGCCCATTACGGCGACGTTCAGGCCTTCAACACCCGGATATTTCTCGCGCCAGAGCGGCATGTTCTTGCGAAGGTCGTCCTGAATATTCTGCGCGAGTTCCTGAAACACCGTCGAGGTCGTGCGGCCACAGCCCGGACAAGCGGCAACGATCGGCACGAATTGCCGGAAGCCCATGACCTGCAGCAATTCCTGCGCCACCTGCACTTCGCGCGTGCGGTCACCGTTCGGCTCTGGCGTCAATGAAATGCGGATCGTATCGCCAATGCCTTGTTGCAAGAGAAGGCCGATGGCGGCGGACGAGGCGACGATGCCTTTGGTGCCCATGCCGGCCTCGGTGAGGCCAAGATGCAGCGCATGGTCGGTACGCGCCGCGAGCTTGGTATAGACGGCGACCAGATCCTGCACCTGGCTTACCTTGGCCGACAGAATGATTTTTGAGCGCGCAAGGCCGATTTCCTCAGCCAGTTCCGCCGAAATCAGCGCCGATTGCACCACCGCCTCATGCATGACCTGCCGCGCCGACAGGGGTGAACCGCCGGCGCTGTTGCGGTCCATCAGGCGGGTGAGCAGGTCCTGATCGAGCGAGCCCCAGTTGACGCCGATGCGCACCGGCTTGTCGTATGTGATCGCCAGCTCGATGATCTGCGAAAACTGCTTGTCGCGCTTGTCCTTGAAGCCGACATTGCCGGGATTGATCCGGTATTTCGCCAAGGCCATGGCGCAGTCCGGATAGTCTTTCAGGAGCGTGTGGCCGATATAATGGAAATCGCCGACGATCGGCACGTCAACGCCAAGCCGGTCGAGCCGCTCCCTGATCTTCGGCACGGCAGCGGCGGCCTCGTTGCGGTCCACCGTGATGCGCACAATCTCCGACCCTGCACGATGCAAGGCCGCCACCTGTGCTACCGTGCCATCAATGTCGGCGGTATCAGTATTGGTCATCGACTGGACGACAATGGGCGCCTTGCCGCCGACCACAACCCCGCCAACATTGACCGGCACTGTAGCTTTGCGCGGCAGGGGATCAGTGAAAATCTCGGCTGTCATCTGGCTTTCCGTCATGCGGGCATTTGCGTCACTGGCATATAGTCGCGTTGACAGCGAGCGCAACAACAGACCAAAGCTGAGCGCTGTTTTCATCCATTGTTCGAGGTTACCATGCTCAAGGGCAAATCGGCAGTCGTCACAGGTTCCAATTCCGGCATCGGCCTCGGGGTTGCGCGGGAATTGGCGAAAAACGGCTGCAATGTCGCGCTCAATTCCTTCACCGACCGGCCCGAGGACCATGAACTGGCCGAATCGATCGCTGAGGAATTCAAGGTCAAGGCCATCTACATCAAGGCCGACATGTCGATTGGCGCGGAATGCCGGGCGCTCGTGTCCAAGACAGATGAGGCGTTCGGCCGGTTCGACATTCTGGTCAACAATGCCGGCATCCAGTTTGTTTCGCCCATCGAGGAATTTCCGGTTGAGAAATGGGATTCGATCATCGCGATCAACTTGTCCTCGGCCTTTCATACAATTGCCGCTGCCGTGCCGTTGTTCAAGAAGGCGGGCTGGGGCCGCATCATCAATATTGCCTCCGCCCATGGCCTGACTGCCTCGCCTTTC
>JANNRN010000101.1:0-2690 GCA_031401375.1 Phyllobacteriaceae bacterium
GCAACGGCAAGCAGCGTGCGTTGCTTGGGACGGGAAAGACCGGCCCGCACCAGTACGGGCTCACCGAGTTCCAGTATCCGCTGCGGAGAGAAAGGGTCCAGAGCGGCTTTCAGGCGCGCAAAGATCGCGTCAGCGCTGGCCTTGGAGATTTGCTGGGATACCACGATGCCGGCCAGGCTCTCATAGCCCGCAGGATGGCGGCGAAGGGGAAGAGATTCGGCGATTTTGCTGACAGTTTCGAGACGCGGGTCGAGCGCCTTCAGCGCCGCGAGGCCGTCATTGACGTCGTCAAGGGAATCAATACGCCGCATCAAACCGGTCTCCGCCTGATGGAATCAGAGCGGATCAGCCGGCAAATGACAAGGTCAATAGCCGAGCCGGTGCATCACGTTTTTTGTCAGCACCATGCTGACCAGCATGGCAAACGATCCGAGCAGCCCTCCCGTCACCCCGACGCGGAAATCCTTGATGCTGAATCCGAAGTAGCGCATGACGAGCACGCCGCCGACAAATCCGGCGAGAATGATCACCATGTTGCCATAGGGTCCAAATCCTTCATTCTCGAGCACACCATCCATGGCATGTCCGAGAAAAAAGCCGCATATCGATACAATCGTGATGAGAAAAATACCGGTATTCGTGTCAATCAGCCACATTTCCACACCCCAGTGGGTGAGCCCGGTTGCCGGACCCACGACGTTCAGTGCAACAAGATAGCACAAAAACTTTACGATTGGTTTCCGCTCCGCCGGAAACAAGACTCAAACTGGAATCGTTAATGAAGAACAAGTTATGTCTTTGAATCCACGACATTTTCCGGCATTATTCGTATTGCTCTGGGCCACAGGGTTCATTGGCGCGCGCTACGCCATGCCGTGGTGCGAACCGTTCTTTTTTCTTTCGGTCCGGTTTGCAATTGCCGCGTTGTTTCTGACCGGCGTCGCGGTCCTCTCATCATCGCTCTGGCCGGACCGGCGCACAGCTTTGCATGCGGCAATCTCAGGCGCGCTCATCCACGGCGTTTATCTCTCGTCGGTTTTCTGGGCGATCAGAAATGGCCTTCCTGCGGGAATGTCGGCGCTGATTGTCGGCTTGCAGCCGCTCATTACAGCCCTCGGCGCCGGCCTCGTATTGGCTGAGAGGATCACGGCGCGGCACTGGGTCGGACTGTTGATCGGGCTTGCCGGCACTGCGCTGGTGCTCTCGCCCAAGCTTGCCATTGCAGGAACCGGCGTGAATGCCGCAACGCTTTCGGCCTCGGTATTGTCAGTGCTTGGAATCAGCGCCGGCACGATCTGGCAGAAGCGGTTTGTCGTGTCAGGCGATTTGCGCACCACAACGGCATTTCAGTATTTCGGCGCCACACTATTCACCGCAGCGCTTACCCTTGCATTCGAATCCCAGGAATTCACGATGCATATTGAACTCGTGCTGGCGATGGCCTGGCTGGTGCTGGTTTTGTCGATCGGGGCGGTGTTCCTGTTGATGCTCCTGATCCGACAAGGCGCCATGTCAAAGGTGGCCTCGCTCTTCTACCTCGTTCCAACCGTTACGGCGGTGATGGCTTGGGCACTTTTCGACGAAACGCTGAGTATCTGGCAAATGCTTGGAATGGTCGTCACGGCCATCGGCGTTGCCCTTGCGACGGTTCAAGCCCGCACCTTTTCCCGCGCTTCAAGATAGCGGCCAATGGCGGAATTCAGCTCGCCGCCAAGAATGAAGATTGCCGCGACGATATAGAGAAACACCAACGCGATTATGATCGATCCAAGGCCGGCGTAAGTCGAAAAATAATCGGCGAAACGTTCCAGATAACTTGCAAACACCGCCGCACTGACGAACCAGGCCAGCAAAGTGACGGCAATGCCTGGAAGAATGGTCAGCGTCTTTCGTTTGCCGTCGGGCAACCAGAAATGCACGGCCATGAGACCCAGAACCAAGACAAAGAAAGCGATCAGATAGCGCCAGAAACTGATTGTGCCGAGATATGGCTCGATCGCCGGCAGGTATTTCTGCGTGATGCTGATCGCAAGCGGCGCAAGAACCAGAAGGAAACTGATCGCCAGCATGCCGAGTGCGGCGACAAGGACAAATCCAAAGCTTTGGGCACGGCGGAAGTAGAGCGATCTCCTTTCAGTCACACGATAAGCCCGGTTAAGGGCGACCCGCAGCGCTTCGATGCCGCTCGAGGCAAAGTAGAACGCCGCCACGAAAGAAATCGTCGCCAGTCCCCCGCGCTGCACGGTCAAGACACTGTAGACTTCAACCGCAATGGGTGCGGCAATTCGTTCGGGCCACGTGTCGAAGACGAGATGCACCGCCGTGTCGGCAAAGGCGTCTGCCCCAAGAAAGCTGGCAAGCGTCGCGGCGAAAATCAGAAACGGAAACAGCGCCATCAAGGACGAGAGCGCCACGTGGCTGGCCATGGCCCAGCCGTCATCATCATTGTAATGGCCAACGGCATCGAAGACGATTCTCTTGAAGATTGCAAACTGTCTCAGCATTGGCATCACCCGGATTGCGCCGAAGATGTGAATATGGGAAGCCGTAGCCACAACAGTCAACCAGGAGGCCTCATGAATCGGCAGCGGTCCATTCTGATCACAGGTTGTTCGTCAGGTATCGGGGCCTTTTGCGCAAGGGCGCTGAAGGCCGATGGCTGGCGAGTCTTGGCGACAGCGCGCAAGACA
>JANNRN010000102.1:0-3992 GCA_031401375.1 Phyllobacteriaceae bacterium
GCCGGAGATGACCGGCAGAATTTTGGTCGACAGTGCACTTTCGCCCATCGCATCCTTGGCAAAGAAGGCAATCACCGAAAACGAGGTCAGCGCCATCAGGCCAAGAACGCCCAGCGTTCCAAGCTGGGTCAGCCATGTGAAAAGCTGCAGCACCGGATCCATGCCGAGGACGGCGAACAGGCCGACGACAAGCACGGCAATAACGGTCTGGATCATCGAACCGACATGCGGGCTTTGATGGACGTCATGGGTGACGCCAACCGCGTCCGGAAGGATGCCTTCGCGCCCGGCGACATATTTGTAGCGGGCAACGCCATTGTGGAAGGCAAGCACAGCGGCAAACAGACTGGAGACAAACAGGAAGCCCATGATCGTTGGAACCGGACCGCCGACATAGCGCCCGGCAAGATCAAACAGGAAGGTCGTCGGATCGGCCAGGCCTTGCAGCGTCGGCGCCAATTTGTCGACCCCGGCGCCGTTGGCCATCAGCCAGGCCGTGATCATGTAAAACACGCCGATGAGAACGACCGAGTAGTAGGTCGCCTTTGGCACGGTCGTATGTGGATCGCGCGCCTCTTCAGAGTAGATCGTGGTGGCTTCAAAACCGATAAAGGCGGCAAAGCAGAAAAGAATGCCGATGGCGGGTGAACCGCTCATGATTTGGCTGACGCTGAACGGCGCCATTGAGAGACCGGAGTCCCCGCCGGCCAGAAAGATCGCAACGTCGACAATGATGACAATGACATATTCGAGCAGGACCAGGACCATCAAAATCTTTGCAGACAGGTCAACCTGGCGGTAGCCAAGCACGGCGACTATTGCGATGAAAATGAAACACCACGCCCACCAGGGCAGATTGAGCCCAAGCGCGCCAAAGGTTCCGGCGGAGGCTGCTCCGAGCAGGCCAAGGATGCCGATCTGCATGGCGTTATAGCTCAAAATGGCGATCAGGGCGGCCGCGCCGCCGTATTTGCCGCCAAGCCCGCGCGCCGCAAACGCATAAAAGGCGCCGGCATTGGTGACATGGCGCGCCATGGCGACATAGCCGACGGCAAAAATCAGGAGAATGGCGGTGACGAGGGCAAATGATCCGGCAATGCCGGCGCCGTTGCCAAGCAGCATGGAAATCGGCACGCCGCCTGCGACAGCGGTCAAAGGCGCAGCTGCCGAAATAACCAGAAATGTGACAGCGCTGACACCGAGGCTGTTTTTGCGCAGCTGGTTCATCCCGCCCGCACTTGTTGAATTTGCCATGGAACCCTCCCCTGATTGGCTTCGCACCATTCTCCCAGTTGTTTCATTATTTGAACCATTGGTGCAAATATAGACTTGCAAAAGTTTTAGCGTGATGTCAAGTTGATTTACCTGTTAAACATTTCTGGAGACCGGATAGCTGTGGGTACCGTCAGCAAAGCGCTGGGTTTGCTCGACTTTCTGAGCCGGTCGGACGCACCGCTTGGCCTTACCGAGCTGGCGCGGCTGTCGGCGTTCGACAAGGCGACCACGCGGCGGCTTCTCCTGGAGCTCGTCGCCAATGGTTTTGTCGAGCAGGATCCGGACAGTCGCGGCTATGCGCTGGGTCCGGCGCTGCAAATGCTGGGCAGGGCGCGCGAGGGCCGGTTTCCCTTGTTCCGCACATGTCAGCCCTTCGTGCGCGCGCTGGCGGAAAAGACCGGTGAGACGGTCCACGCGACGGAATATTGCGCCGGAGCGCTTGTATCGGTCTGCATCGAACTTTCACCCAAGACCATTCGGGTCAATCTGGATCACGGTCAAAAGCTGCCATTGCATGCGACAGCTTCAGGATTTGCGTTTCTTGCCGCATCCGCGCCAGCCTTTGCCGAGAACTGTCTCAAGAAGCCTCTGACCGGGTTCACATCGAAAACACCGTCGAGCCGCGAAGCACTTTTGCAGGTCATTGCCGAAACACGGGCGCGCGGATATTCGATCAGCAGCCAGACTTTCGAGGATGGTGTGCACAGCGTCGGCGCGGCCATTTGTGACAATGCCGGCAAGCCTGTTGGCGCGATAGCGCTCGCCATGCCGGTCGCCCGGGCCACTGCCGTTTCAACCGCCGAATACGGCCTTTTGACGCGCCATGCGGCTGACGAGATATCGCAGAAGCTGTTTGGCAGACGGCCCGGCTCAGCGCTGCGCAAAGCGTCGTGATCCAGTTGGAGAGGCAGAAGTGAAGACCCCAAAAATACTGGTTATCGGCACAGGCGACACAAAATCAGACGAATTGCTGTTCATGCGCGGCTGCATTGAAACGGCGGGCGGCATTGCCGTCATGATGGACGTGTCGGTATTGCGCGATCCCGAATTCGAGCCTGACTATTCAAAGCATGACGTCGCCGCCGCCGCCGGAACAACGATTGAGGCTGTCATCAAGTCCGGGGATGAAAACTCGGCCATGGCGCTGATGGCTGAGGGCGCGTCCAGGCTTGCCCGCCGGCTGTGCGATGAAGGCAAAATGGATGGAACAATCATTCTCGGCGGTTCAATGGGCACGGATTTGGCGCTGGATGTCGCAAGCGCATTGCCGCTCGGCGTGCCAAAACTCGTTGTCTCGACGATTTCGTTTTCGCATCTGATCCCGCCGGACCGCATCTCGACGGACCTGATGATGATCCTGTGGGCGGGCGGGCTTTACGGGCTGAACAGCATTTGCAAATCAGTGCTGAGCCAAGCCTGCGGCGCGGTTGTCGGCGCTGCGCGGGCAAGCGTGAAGCCGCAAACGGACAAGCCTGTGATCGGCATGACATCTCTGGGCAAGAGTTGTCTCAGGTACATGGTCCCGTTGAAGCCGGAACTTGAAAAGCGCGGCTATGAGGTCGCCGTTTTCCACACGACCGGCATGGGCGGCCGCGCCTTTGAATCCGTCGCGGCGCAAAAAGGTTTTGCAGCTGTAATGGACTTTTCGCTGCAGGAAGTGGTGAACCATGCCAATGGCGTGCTCGCCACATCCTCGGGCTGGGACCGGTTGGAAAACGCCGGGCGCGCCGGCATCCCGCAGATTGTCGCACCGGGCGCGGTTGACATGGTGGATCTGCCGTCATGGGCGCCTTTGCCGAAAGAGTTTGCCGAACGGCCCTACCACGCGCACAACCGGCTCTTGGGTTCGATCACGACAGACCCGGAAGGGCGAAGGGAAACAGCGCGCCGGATCGCCCATAAATTGGAGCGGGCTTCCGGCCCGGTCGCATTCATCCTGCCTGCTGGAGGCATCGAGCAATGGGACCAGGAAGGCGAGCCGCTGCATGACCCTGAAGGCCTGCAGGCTTTTGTTGAGACGATGCGTCTTGCGGTGCGGCCTCCCGTCGAGCTGCATGAAATACCGGACCATATCAACAGCCCGGCTTTTGCGACAAAAGCATTGGAAGTTTTTGACGCTTGGGTTGCGCATGGCATCATTCCCGCAGGTGCTCGATGAACGGTGATCGCGCGCTCATTCTGGATTTCGGCGGCGTCGTGACCCGCACGTTGTTTGAAACGCATGACCTGACCGAAAAGGCGCTTGACCTTGCGCCCGGAACGCTGACCTGGCGCGGACCGTTCGATCCCGGCACCGATCCGCTCTGGGTTTCGATGCAAAAGGGTGAGATCAGCGAGCGTGACTACTGGATGACGCGCACGCGCGAAGTGGGCAAACTTGTCGGCGAGGATTGGACCACCATGATGACGTTTGTTCAGCGCGCACGCGGGGCGGAGCCCGATCTGGTGCTTCGCCCCGAGGCCCGGCAATCCATTCTCGCGGCCAAGGCCGCAGGCATCAAACTTGCCATCCTGTCGAATGAGCTGGACCTGTTTTACGGGGTTGAGTTTCGCCAGAGATTTCCATTGATCGGCCTGTTCGACGTCATCATTGACGCGACCTATACGAAAATCCTGAAGCCCGATCCGCGCGCCTATCAGATGTGCCTTGATGCGCTGGGGCTGGCCGCCCAGTCTTGTGTCTTTGTCGACGATCAGAAGAAGAATGTTGATGGCGC
>JANNRN010000103.1:0-4749 GCA_031401375.1 Phyllobacteriaceae bacterium
CAAGAGACGCGAATGCAGCGGCCCGTTTCATGGCGCGATATCCACCGCAACCTTCATCGATACGATCTTGTCCGGGTCCTGAACCGGTTCGCCGCGCTTGATCTTGTCGACATTGGCCATTCCTTCGCTGACCTGACCCCAAACGGTGTACTGGCGGTTCAGGAAACCTGCATCACCAAAGCAGATGAAAAACTGCGAATTGGCCGAGTTCGGGTTTTGCGAACGCGCCATGGAACATGTGCCGCGGCCGTGATTCATGTTGGAGAATTCCGCCTTGAGGTCGGGCTTGTCGGAACCGCCCATTCCGGCGCGGGCGGGGTTGAAGGAGGTTCCGGCAGAATTGCCGAACTTGACGTCGCCGGTCTGCGCCATGAACCCTTCGATGACGCGATGAAACACGACGCCGTCATAGGCGCCTTCACGCGCCAGTTCCTTGATGCGGGCGACATGGCCGGGCGCAAGGTCGGGGAGCAATTCGATCACCACCTTGCCTTTGGTTGTTTCCATCACGAGCGTATTTTCAGGATCCTTGTAAGTCATTTGGTCTTCCTCTTAATTGTCCGAAGCGATCTTCACGCTCAGCATTTTGTCAGGGTCGGAAACGGCGCCATTGTTGTTCGGGTCACCCTTCTTGAGATTGTCGATAAGGTCCAAGCCGCTCTCAACCTGGCCGACGACCGTATATTGGCCATTGAGGAAGTCGCCCGGCGCGAACATGATGAAGAACTGCGAATTGGCGGAGTCGGGATCTTGGGCCCTCGCCATACCGACCGTGCCGCGCACGAACGGTTCCTGTGAGAACTCCGCCGGTATGTTGGGCAGGCTGGATGCGCCCGTTCCGGCCATTTCCGGCGCATAATTTCCATCAGAATCACCAAATTGACCATCGCCGGTTTGGGCCATGAACCCGTCGATCACGCGGTGAAACACCACGCCGTCATAAAAGCCTTTGCGCACCAGCGTCTTGATCTGTTCAACATGCTTGGGCGCCAGATCAGCCCGCAGCGCAATTGTCACCTCACCAGCCTTGAGCTTGATGATCATGGTGTTGTCGGGCTCACCCGCCTGTACTGCAAAAGTCATCATCAAGGCGGCGAGTAACGTCGAAAGGCGTGATTTCATGATTGATCCTGTCAGGAGAATGATTTTGATTTCAACGCATCGGCGACCCGTTGCGGCACGAAGGGGGAGATGTCTCCGCCCATTGAGGCAATCTGGCGCACCAAAGTGGCGGTTATATGCCGCGTTTGCGGGCGGGCCGGTATGAAAATGGTAGGAATGTCCGGCGCCATTTCGCCGTTCATGCCGGCCATCTGCATTTCATAGTCGAAATCTGCCCCATCCCGCAGTCCGCGCAACAGGCATGTTGCGCCTGCCGCACGCGCTGCATCCACGGCAAGACCGTCGAACGAGATCACCGAGATGCGATGCGCGTCTTGCCACAGGCTCACTCCCGCAACCGCTGCGATCATGTCCGCGCGTTCCTCGAATGAAAACAACGGCTTTTTTCCTGGATGAATGCCGATGGCGACCACAACTTTGTCGGCGATGGCAAGAGCAACCCGCAATACATCGACATGTCCGTTGGTCAACGGGTCGAACGAACCGGGGTAAAGCGCAATTTTCATGGGACCCACCTACCGGCTTTTCCACCGGGTTTCAATCCGGCCAGCCATGCTCAATCGAAATTGGTCCAGCGGCGTGTTCCGGTGTGAGGCAAGCAAGGCTCACGGATGCGCATCCGAACGGAGCCCAATCATGTGCGCTCACCAATCATAAAGCATGAACTCAAAATGAATGAACCTTTCGGGCCCCATTCAGCACTCATCAATGAAACTAAATGCCATATGACGCGTTATGTCAGCACGACCTCACGAAAGGACACCAGAATGTTGTTTCTTCTTTGCGCTGCAATGATCATTTCCATGACCGCCGCCACGGCGATTATGCTGCATGCCGAAACGGTCAAGCCAAAGGTCGAAAAGGCCCGAGTTTACTGGCGTTGATTACGACGCTGCGAACTCTTCTTCTTCGCCCTCATCGCCTTCCGGCTCATTGATCCGCTCGACCGAGGCGACTTTTTCGCCTTCCGCCGTATTGAAAATTGTCACGCCCTTTGTGGCGCGGCTGGCAATGCGGATGCCGCCGACTGGAACGCGGATCAGTTGGCCGCCGTCCGAGACCAGCATCAATTGATCGCTGTCCCCGACCGGGAACGTCGCAATCATCTTGCCGATTTCATCAACCTTGCTCGTGTCCGTCGCCCTGATGCCCTTGCCGCCGCGGTTGGTGACGCGAAAATCATACGAGCTTGAGCGCTTGCCATAACCATATTCACTGACAGTCAGGACGAACTGTTCGGCAGCTTTGAGTTCAGCGTAGCGCTCCGCAGACAATTCTGTGTCTTCCCCGGCCTCTTCGCCAACCAGCGCCACTTCCTCAATCGCCGTATCGCCCAGCGCCCGCCGCTCGGCGACCGCCTGTTTGAGATAGGCGGCGCGCTCAGCGGGTGATGCCGCAAGGTGACGAAGAATGGCCAAGGAGATGACTTTATCGCCTTCCGGCATGTTAATGCCGCGCACACCGATTGAATTGCGGCCGGCAAAGACGCGCACATCGGTAACCGCAAACCGGATGCATTGGCCCGAAGCCACCGTCAGCAATACATCGTCCTCCTCGCTGCAGGTTTCCACGCCAAGGATCTCGTCGCCGTCCTCCTCCAGCTTCATCGCAATCTTGCCATTGCGGTTGACCTGAACGAAATCCGACAATTTGTTGCGGCGAACGGTGCCGCGGGTCGTCGCGAACATGACGTCGAGTTCGGCCCAGCTTTCCTCGTTTTCCGGCAGGGGCATGATCGAGGTGATGCGCTCGCCCTGTTCGAGCGGCAACATGTTGATGAGCGCTTTGCCGCGCGATTGCGGCGTGCCGATCGGCAGGCGCCAGACCTTTTCCTTGTAAACGATGCCGCGCGAGGAGAAAAACAGCACCGGCGTGTGGGTGTTGGCCACAAACAGCCGGTTGACGAAATCCTCATCCTTGGTCGCCATTCCGGAACGGCCTTTGCCGCCGCGACGCTGGGCGCGGTAGGTGACCAAGGGAACGCGCTTGATGTAGCCGCTGTGGCTGACGGTCACCACCATGTCCTCGCGGGCAATGAGGTCCTCGTCCTCCATGTCCGGTCCGCCTTCGGCAAGTTCGGTCCGGCGCGGTGTGGCAAACTGGTCACGCACTGCCACCAGTTCATCCTTGATGATCTGCATGATGCGCATCCGGGAGGCGAGAATATCGAGATAGTCCTTGATCTCGGCGCCGATTTTTTCGAGTTCCTCGGCAATTTCGTCGCGGCCGAGGGCGGTCAGCCGGGCGAGACGAAGTTCGAGAATGGATTTCGCCTGCTCGTCGGAAAGGAAATAGGTGCCGTCCTCGTTCAGCTTGTGGCGCGGATCGGCGATCAGCTGCACCAGAGGGGCAACGTCCCTGGCGGGCCAGCGTCGCTCCATCAGTTCGGATTTTGCAGTGGATGGGTCCGGCGCCCGGCGGATCAGCGCGATGATCTCGTCAATATTGGCGACCGCAATCGCCAAGCCGACCAAAATATGCGCCCGGTCCCGCGCCTTCTTCAAAAGAAACTTGATACGGCGGCTGACGACCTCTTCACGGAATGACACGAAGGCGCGCAGCATGTCCATCAGCGTCATCAATTCCGGCTTGCCGCCGTTCAACGCCACCATGTTGCAGCCAAACGAGGATTGCAGCGGTGTGAAGCGGTAGAGCTGATTCAAAACGACATCCGACACGGCGTCGCGCTTCAGCTCAATGACCACACGGTAGCCCTCGCGGTCGGACTCGTCGCGCATATCGGAAACGCCCTCAATGCGCTTGTCGCGCACAAGTTCCGCCATTTTCTCGATCATCACCTTTTTGTTCACCTGATAGGGAACTTCGGTGATGATGATCGCTTCGCGATCGCCTTTGAACTGCTCAATGTGGGCGCGGCCGCGCATAATGACGGAGCCCCGGCCAGTCGCATAGGCCGAGTGGATGCCGGAGCGGCCGAGAATAATGGCGCCGGTCGGGAAATCCGGTCCCGGAATATGCTCGAGCATTTCCGGCAGCTCGATCTGCGGATTTTCGATCAGCGCCAGGCACCCGTTGATGACTTCGCCGAGATTGTGCGAGGGAATGTTCGTCGCCATGCCGACAGCGATGCCGCCCGCGCCATTGACCAGCAAGTTCGGGAACTTGGCCGGCATGACCACCGGCTCTTCCAAAGTGCCGTCGTAATTGTCTTTGAAATCGACCGTTTCCTTGTCGAGATCATCCAAAAGCGAATGCGCGGCGCGCTGCAGGCGGCACTCGGTGTAGCGCTCGGCCGCCGGCGGATCGCCATCGATGGAGCCGAAATTGCCCTGACCGTCGATCAGCGGCAGCCGCAGCGACCAATGCTGCGCCATGCGCGCCAAAGCGTCGTAAATCGCCGGGCCGCTATGGGGATGGTACTTACCCATCACGTCACCGGTCACGCGGGCGCATTTGACGTGTTTCTTGTTCCAGTCGATGCCAAGTTCCGACATGCCGAACAGGATGCGCCGGTGCACAGGTTTCAGCCCGTCGCGCACATCCGGCAGCGCGCGCGAAACGATTACGCTCATGGCGTAATCGAGGTAGCTGCGCTGCATTTCATCAATGATGGAAATCGGGTCGATACCGGGGGCGTTGGCGCCCCCATCGGTCGGCTTGGTCGTG
>JANNRN010000104.1:0-3946 GCA_031401375.1 Phyllobacteriaceae bacterium
GGCCGGCCCGGGATCAGCGCCGTGGTAATGACAATGTCCTGCTTGGCGATATGGTCGGCCACCAGCATCGCTTGTTTGATCTGGTATTCCTTTGACATTTCCTTGGCATAACCGCCCGCCGTCTCGGCTGCCTTGAACTCGTCGTCCTCGACGGCGATGAACTTCGCACCGAGCGAGGCGACCTGTTCTTTTGCCGCCGGGCGCACATCCGTTGCGGTCACAATGGCGCCAAGCCGCCGGGCCGTCGCAATCGCCTGCAGACCGGCAACGCCTGCCCCCATTACGAAGATTTTCGCGGCCGCCACCGTTCCCGCCGCCGTCATCATCATCGGCAAGGCGCGGTCATATTCCGACGCCGCATCAATCACGGCCTGATAGCCGGCAAGATTGGCCTGCGACGACAAGACGTCCATCGACTGCGCCCGCGTGATGCGCGGCATGAATTCCATGGAAAAGGCGGTGATGCCGGCGCCGGCCATCGCCGCCACGTCGTCATTGCGCCCGTATGGGTCCATCATGGCGATGACGACGGCGCCCTTCTTGTAGGACTTGAGTTCCGCAGCCGTTGGCCGGCGCACCTTGAGAACGATGTCAGCTGATTTCGCATCGCCCCCGTTGCCGATCTTGGCGCCGACGGCCTCGAAATCGCCGTCAGGTACTCGCGACAGCACTCCGGCGCCCTTCTCAATCACCACATCAAGGCCGAGGCCCTTCATCTTCTTCACCGTTTCAGGTGAGACGGCCACACGCGGTTCCACCACGTCAGTTTCTCTAGGTATGAAGACGATCTGCCCCACCGCAAAACCCTTTCCTGAGGGAACTCACTGCCCCGGTTAGCCTGCAAAAGCCCGATTGAAAATCAAGCCAGGAAGAAGGCCACAGCAAGTATCCCGGCAAACAGGATGAGTCCGCTGAACCAGCCCGCCGGGGTGAAAAAGCTGAAAGCCATTGCGGCCATCAGCGCCATGCAGACGATGGCGCTCCATTTGGCGAGGTTCACGAAACGCCCGTATGTGGCGGTATGCTCCGCATAGTCCATCGGCGCGCCGAGTTCCACAGTGTGATCGTCAGAATGATTTGCCATAGGCCACCCTCCAAGCTTTGTTCCCGCATAGCGAAAAGCAGACGGCAGGGCAATGGCGCAATGGTGCAAACACTTCCGCAACCGGTGCGGTGATTGGTCCTACCTGGGAAGTGCTACGGCAAGCGTTGGGCCTGATTTCAGAGTTCAATGGCCCTGGAGACCGCATCGGCATAACGGGCGGTCGGCAAAATTGAGAGCGGCGCCATGCCGCGATCCACGCCGCGCTCAAACATCAGCCGCTGCTCATAGGGATGCGACTTGAACACTGGATAGCGGCGCGCGACGTCAATGCGATTGGAGCGGTCTTCCATCAACAATACGCCGCGAACCTTAAGGCCTGGAAGAAGATCAGGATCGGTAAGTTGTTTGAACCCAAACACCCGGCGGTAAAAAGCCGAGTGTTCGGGAGTGCAACTTGCAATGCATCCCGAGACATTGAAATACTCCGACGCCATCGTGGCGATGCGCAAGGTGAGATAAGGGAGTCCGGGAAATTCACTGAGTACGTCCCGATCTGTCGCAAAGCGCGACGGATCAATAAACGACATGCCCGCGTCCAGCATCGGATGAAGAAAATCACCAAACAGGTCAACGCTGCTGCCCTTCCGGTGACCCGGAGTAACATGATGCACGCGCAAAGTGCTCACGAGCCGCTCGTCAATGAACATTCCAAACACGTATGCCTGTGAGTCAAAGTCGATATCCTCGATAAGCTTTTCACCAATATCCAGATCGAGAACGTCACTGCGTGCGAAAGAACGGGCGCGAAGGCGGCCAACCGCCTCAAAATCCTCGTCGGTTGTGATGCGGCGATATTCCGCCCTATCCAACAGTTCGAGCAATCCCGCTGAGAATCGTGAAAGTTCGCGTACGCTGGTTAGCTGGTCCATTTGCCCCTGTCACCGGATGAGTCAGCCCCCTGACGCAACCCTAGGTGTCCTTGCAAGACAAACGCTATTGATTTGACGGAATCTGTAAAGCGAAAATTAGGGTTAAGACCCGATTTCGGATGCTTTCTTGAGATGGGCGGCGCGCGTGTTTGCGCGCAGCACAATTTTTGACTGAAAACGCAGCTATTTCTTTGAAATACATAGGCAAAATGTCGCCTAATAATTCAATACAGGTAAGATTTTGCCTATGAAATTACGAGGTTGGCCTGACCTTGGGGAACCCAAAGGTCAGCGGCTCAGGACATGCCCGCCAGCACGAACCGCAATCTTTGATTGCTTGGAAGAGGAGAGTGAAAACACATTGTTGATCAGGGTAGCGATACCCTTTGGAGACAATGCCGCTCCGAAGAGGAAGCCCTGAACGAGATCGATATGCGCGTTCTCCTTGAGCAACTCAAACTGATCGACCGTTTCGACGCCTTCGACGGTCACGATGAGCCCGAGCTCCTTGGCCAACTGGGTCACCCCCGTGACGAGCTTGAGCGAGCGGCCGTGCCCGTCGATTTGACGAATGAAGGATTGGTCGATCTTCACTTTGTCGAGCGGCAGATTGTTCAGATAGCTGAGACTTGAATATCCCGTGCCGAAATCGTCAAGCGCTACCTTCACGCCCAGTTTGCGCAGATCGGCCAACACGGTGGACGTTGCTGTCTGATCGTCAAGAATGGCGCTTTCAGTGACTTCAACTTCCAGCCTTCGCGCCGCAAGAGTTGAGAAGTCGAGGGCTTCGCGAACAACAGCCGACACGTCGGACAGCCTGAAATCCACCGCTGACAAATTGACGGAGACACCGACATCATTGCCCCAGGAAAGGCAGTCCCGGCAGGCTGACATCAGCATGAAACGGGTCAGATCAGAAATGACGCCGGTCTCCTCGGCAAGCGGGATGAAAATACCGGGCGAGATCGGACCAAGCTCCGGGTGGTCCCATCGCGCCAGTGCCTCGCACGAGACGATCTGCATGGTGTTTGCATCAATGATCGGTTGGTAAACGACCGTCAGCTTCTTGTCGGTGATTGCCGCCTTGAGGTCTTTCTTGAGCTTCTGGCGGCGCTGGTATCGCTCATCCATGTCCTCAGCAAACAGCGTCGACAGACCCTTTCCTCTGTGTTTTGATTCGTAAAGTGCAAGATCAGCCTTGATCAGCAAAGCATCGATGTCGAGGTCAACCACCGGTGCAACCACGACGCCGGCGCTTGTTGTCGTGATGAGATTCTGGCCGCCGGCAACATAGGAACCTTGCAAGGACGCAATGATCGCGTCAGCGCGCCGGATCGCTTCATCCGGGTTGGCCGCACCGGTGAGGATACCGACAAATTCGTCGCCGCCAAACCGCGAGAATGCCACGGATTCTCCCGCATGAGCTGCGATCCGGTCAGCAAACCGGCACAGAAGGTCATCGCCTGTCGGGTGCCCGAGGCTGTCATTGACACTCTTGAAGTCATCAATGTCGACCACGACAAAGGCGACATAAGTCTCAGGCGGACAACGCATTGCCGCACTGCGGGCGAGGTCCCTGAAATAGGCGCGGTTCGGCAGCCCGCTCAGCGCGTCAAACCGCGCCATTCTGTGAATCTTCTCTTCGTTGGCGATGCGTTCTGAAATATCTTCGAAAATCAGAACACCGCCCAGCTCGCCGCGCTTGCGCGCACCAAACTCGAGATATCTGCCGTCTTTCAGATGCAGCGTGAACCGTCTGTCCTCATTGCTCTGCAACAGGGCGAGCAGCCGGCTTTCAACTTGATCAACGGACAGAACCCCGAACAGATTGCCGCGATTCATGAACCGCAGCACCGTTCGCAGGTCACGTCCGATAAACTTGCCCTCGTTCGCGCCTCCCAGCATGAGTGCAGCGCGATGGTTGGCGACAACAATGCGATTGTCATGGTCGATCATCATCAAGCCTTGCGGC
>JANNRN010000105.1:0-7629 GCA_031401375.1 Phyllobacteriaceae bacterium
CCAAGCCATGTTGCGACGGAAGTTAGAGTGATTTCGCAAGTGAAGGTATCCGGCTATGAAAGGGACGCGTTTGGTTGTGCTTGGGGTAGCGCTGGCGACAGCAGCTGGCGCCGGCTATATCGCAATGAACATGACCTCCACGAAGGTCGTACAAGTGGACTCGTCCAACCAGCCTAAGCCGCAACTGGAACTCGACAAGGTTCTCGTCGCGAGTGCCGAGATCGGCATTGGCGACGTAATTGATGGCCAATTGCGCTGGCAAACATGGCCCAAGGAAGCGGTAACCGAAGGTTTTATCACGGAGTCGGCGGAGGCTGGCGCCAAGGAAGAACTGAATGGCTCGATTGCCCGTTTGGTAATCATGGCAGGCGAGCCGATCCGGCGGTCGAAACTGATCGGAAAAGACCAAAGTTTCATGTCGTCCATATTGCCGGCTGGAAAGCGAGCGGTGGCCGTCGAAATTAAGGCCGATACATCCGCGGGCGGATTCATCCTGCCAAACGACTTTGTTGATCTGATCATGACCAGGAGAGCGTCCAACAGCTCCGGTGTAGAGACTTTTGTCACCGAGACCATTCTCAAGAACATACGGGTACTCGCGATTGACCAAACCATCCGCGAGGACGAAGAGGGCCGCAAGGTCAAAGTTGGGCAAACGGCAACTCTTGAGCTGACACCCCAACAATCCGAAATCGTGACTGTGGCGCAGCAAATGGCTGATCGACTTGCCTTGGCACTGCGCTCCACTGCGGACGCGGCCGAAAAAGTCGGCGGCGGCGCCGAGTACCTCGTCAACTCTAACGACAAGCGCGGGACCGTTCGCATGATCAAGTCAGGTCAGGTGACTGAAGTGGGAGCCAAGAAATGATCAACGTCCAACAAGGCGCCGCCATACTGCCGCAAACCTTCAAGAGGCTGGCGCGATGTGCAGCGGCAATCGTGCTGGGCGCCGCGCTGTTTTCGTCCGTCGCGCTGACGGGTGTTGGAATTGCCGGCGCCAATGAAAACGTGATCAAGGCTGGCAAGGGCGGCGCAAAGTCGCAACGTTTGACGCTGGGCTTGGACAAATCAATGGTGCTCGAACTTCCAGAGGACGCCTACGATATCCTTGTTGCAAATCCGGATGTCGCGGACGCCGTTTCACGCACGGCGCGCCGCGTCTACCTGTTCGGCAAGGACATTGGTGAAACCAATATTTTCGTATTTGGTAAGGGTGGTGAGCAGATTGCGAACCTGAACCTCGCCGTGGAGCGCGATATCACCGGCCTGCAGGAAAACCTCTCGAAATACATCGAGGATTCCGACATCAGGGTAGAGATCGTCAACGATAACGTCATTCTCACAGGTACCGTACAAACGGCTCAGGACTCAGCGAGAGCGGAGTCGCTCGCCTCGATCTTCCTGACTGGCGGGGGCGCGTCCGCCAGCGCCGCCCGGCTTGCGGCCCGGCGGGCCAATCTTAATAACGGCAGCAATAACATCATCATTACGACGGTGAACAACGAAAGTTCCAGCTCTGGAGTTGTGAACCTCCTGCAGATTCTTGGCGACGATCAGGTGACGCTGAAAGTCACCGTTGCCGAAATCAGCCGCGTCGTCATGAAGCAATTGGGCGTGAGCACCGTTGCTGGTGGCTCGATCGGGGGTCAGAACATTTCGTTCTCTTCACCCAGCCTAGCAGGGCTCGGCGCGATTGTCGGCGCTGACGCACTGAGCAGCGTAGGCTCGATCGGATCTGCTTCGCTAGCTTCCTATCTTAACGCGATGGAACAGGCTGGCGTCATGAAGACGTTGGCCGAGCCGACTTTGACCGCAATTTCAGGGGAAAAGGCAGAATTCCGGGTGGGTGGCGAATTCAACATCCTGAGAGAAGTCTCAATAACCCCGGCAGACGCGTTCAATCCGGCACGCCAAGCGAACTCTTTTGAGCGAATTGAATACGGCATTGGCCTTGAGTTCTTGCCTGTGGTCCTCTCTCCGGGACGGATCAGTCTCAAGGTGAGGACTTCGGTCTCCGAACCCACTTTCGACGGTCCGGGTCAAGGTGGCGGCGGAGGCAGCACGCTGCCCTCACTTCGCAAGCGCTTGGCAGATACAACCGTCGAACTGCCTTCGGGTGGATCGATGATGATCGCAGGGCTTGTGCGCGATGACGTTCGGCAAGTGATCGGAGGATACCCTGGTCTCAAGAAGATCCCTATTCTCGGTTCACTCTTCCGCAGCCGCGACTTCGTCCGCAACGAAACCGAACTCGTGATCATTGTCACGCCGTATCTCGTGCGGCCGGTTGCCAGAAACAAGTTGAATCGTCCTGACGATAATTTCAACGCAGCGTCAGATGGCGCCGGAGTATTCCTGGGCAAGATCAACAGGGTTTACGGCACGATGCAAACCAAACTGCCCGCAGGTCGCTATCACGGCGTTGTCGGCTACATTTACAAGTAATCGGGGGTTGAAGTCGATGTCTCGCGTAAACACCAAAATCCGTTCGGGCAGCCGTCGCCTGCTTGCTGCGACATTCGCCGCACTAAGTCTTTCGACCTTGGCGGGTTGCGGCTACATGCAGAACCGTCACAGCATCATCGTGGGATCTGTTCCCGATGACTACCGGACCAATCATCCGATCATCTTGTCGGAGCGCGAAGAGACGCTCGACATCCCGGTTGGCAGCGCCGACACGCGCATATCGGTTCCGCAGAAGGGATCCATCCAGGGGTTCGTCGCACAGTACATTCAAAACGGCTCCGGCATCGTGCAGATTCTCCTGCCCACCGAATCCTCAAATGCCCAAGCTGCGAACCGTGTGCACCCTGACATCGTCGCTGCGTTGCGAAAATCGGGGGTTTCCTCCGGCAACATTGTAACCGCGACCTACTCGGCGCGCGACGTCGCCGGCACGCCGCCAGTTCGCATCAGCTATCGTGCAATGTCTGCCGGCACGGAACCGTGCGGAAAATGGACCGGAGATCTGTCGGACACCACGCAAAACAAACATTACGAGAATTTTGGTTGTGCGTCCCAGAACAATCTGGCCGCAATGGTCGCCAATCCTTCCGATCTTCTCGGGCCGCGCAAGTCAGGCCAAATCGATGCGCAGCAGCGCACCCAGACGATCTCGAGATACCAGAAGTCCACGGGCGTTTGGTTCCCGAGCATTTCTTATGACTGATAGCGCCAGGTTAGGGGGACGAAAATGAGCAACCTTGCTTACGAAGACCAGTCGTCCGGCGAACTTACGCAGGAAGCTGAAGTCGCCGCCATGCAGAATCTGCGGCCGGTGCCAAGGATCTCTATTCAGGCCTTCTGTGTGTCCGACGGAGTTGCAAAGCCGATCGAGCGCATGGCTGCTGACAGGCGCATGGCCAAGACCCACATGAAGGTGCACATGGGCGGGCTCGACACGGCGCTCGAGTTCTACCAGACCGCGCCAACTCCAAATCTCGTTCTGCTGGAATCGGCTGCCGAGCCGCGGGGTCTGCTTGACCAGCTCGAGCGCTTGGCGGCGGTTTGCGACCCAAATACCAAGGTCGTTGTCATCGGTCACTACAATGACGTCACGCTTTATCGCGAGCTCGTTCGTTCCGGCGTTTCAGAGTACATGGTCGCGCCGATATCCGTGGCGGATACGATTGCAGTGATTTCCGGCATTTTTGTTGACCCGGAAGCCGCGCCAATAGGCCGGGCTGTGGCGTTCATCGGCGCCAAAGGCGGCGTAGGAGCCTCGACCATCGCGCACAACTGCGGTTGGACCATTTCAAATGCCTTCCAGAGCGAAGTGACAATCGCCGACCTTGACCTCCCGTTTGGCACGGCGAACATCAACTTCGACCAAGACCCGGCGCAGGGTATTGCAGAGGCCGTTTTCTCTCCCGAGCGCATCGACGAGACTTATCTGGATCGCTTGCTGGCGCAATGCTCGGAAAAGCTCTCTTTGCTTGCAGCGCCTTCGACCCTTGATCGAACGTATGATTTCGATGCAGACGCCTTTGCCCAGATCATCGACGTCGCGCAGCGCAGCGTGCCCTATGTGATCCTCGACGTCCCCCATCTTTGGACCGGCTGGATCAAGACCACTCTCTCAAGGGCAGACGAAATTGTCATTGTGGCAACGCCCGAGCTCGCAAATCTGCGCAATACCAAAAACCTGATCGATTCGATCAAGCGTCTTCGCCCGAATGATTTTGAACCCCGGCTTATCTTGAACCAGGTCGGTGTGCCCAAGCGCCCTGAGATCAATCCCGTGGATTTCTGCGATCCGCTTGGCATCGAACCCATTGCGACGATCCCGTTTGATCCACAGCTTTTCGGCACCGCCGCGAACAACGGGCGCATGTTGGGTGAGGCGGATGCAAATCACGCGACGGTAAAAATTCTTAACGATGTCGCGCATATTCTGACCGGAAGAGCGGAAGTGAAGAGCCGGAAACAGCCGGGTCTCCAGGCACTGCTGTCTAAGTTCAGACGCTCAAAGAAGTAATTCTCATAACGTGAATTGGTAGCTCAGATGTTTGGCAAACGAAGCAAGGAGGACGGAACGCGGTCAGCGCCTGAGTACCGCGCTCCGACGGAAACGGCCCAGAATGTGGCCCCGGTTTCAGCGCCTGGCGCTCAGGTGCAGGCCGCTGCCGCGCCGGTTGCGGCGTCGCAGAAAGCGTCTTCGCCTGCACAGCAGGAACGGCCTGTCCGGGAAAAGAACGAAACCTACTACGACACCAAGTCGCAGGTTTTTTCCGCGCTGATCGACACGATCGACCTTTCGCAACTGGCCAAGCTTGACGCAGAAGCGGCTCGCGAGGAAATCCGCGACATCGTGAACGACATTATCGCGATCAAGAACTTCGCAATGTCCATCGCCGAGCAGGAGGAGCTTCTCGAGGACATCTGCAACGACGTTCTTGGTTATGGTCCGTTAGAACCACTTCTTGCCCGCGACGACATTGCCGATATCATGGTCAACGGAGCGAAAAGTACTTACATTGAAGTCGCCGGAAAAGTTCTGGAAACCAATGTTCGATTCCGCGACAATCAGCAGCTGTTGAACATCTGTCAGCGCATTGTCAGCCAAGTTGGCCGACGTGTAGATGAATCCAGCCCGATCTGTGACGCCCGCTTGCCGGACGGCTCCCGCGTTAATGTGATTGCCCCGCCTCTGGCCATCGACGGAGCGGTTCTCACAATCCGGAAATTCAAGAAAGACAAGCTCAATCTCGATCAGCTCGTTCGTTTTGGGGCCATCACCCCAGAGGGCGCCATCATACTTCAGATCATCGGCCGCGTCCGTTGCAATGTCATCATTTCCGGCGGCACGGGCTCTGGCAAGACAACGCTCCTCAACTGCCTCACCCGCTATATCGATGAGGACGAGCGCATTATCACCTGCGAAGACACGGCGGAGCTTCAACTTCAACAACCGCACGTGGTTCGACTGGAAACGCGGCCGCCCAACCTTGAAGGCGAGGGTGAGATCACCATGCGTGATCTCGTCAAGAACTGTCTTCGCATGCGGCCTGAACGCATCATCGTCGGCGAAGTGCGCGGACCGGAAGTGTTCGACCTCTTGTCAGCCATGAACACCGGCCACGACGGCTCAATGGGCACAATCCACGCGAATTCTCCGCGGGAGTGCCTCAATCGTATCGAATCGATGATCGCGATGGGCGGTTTCAGCTTGCCGCAGAAGACGGTGCGCGAGATTATCTGCGGATCGGTTGACGTTATCATTCAAGCCGTGCGCCTTCGCGATGGCTCTCGCCGCATCACGCACATCACTGAAGTCATCGGGATGGAAGGTGACGTCATGATCACTCAGGACCTTATGCTCTACAACATCAAGGGTGAGGACTCGAGCGGCAAGATCCTCGGCTCGCACAATTCGACGGGTATCGGGAGACCGCATTTTTGGGATCGGGCCAGATATTATGGCGAAGAAACAAGGTTGGCGAACGCGCTCGACGCCATGGAGCCGGCAAAGGCTTAGAGGCGGCGGCGTTTTCGTGTCCGCAGCCCATGAGATCAAACGGTTAGTGGCTGGAATTGGGAATCTGGAGTAGCAGCTGCGATGTTCGGAATTGATACTGCCATACTCGCGTTTATCGCTCTTGCCGCCTTGAGTGCTTCGGCGCTGGTCTATGCATTCCTGTTCGATCGCATCGGCGAGGAGAAACGTGCGGACAAGCGCGTCAAGTCTGTGCAGCGCACCGACGCCGACAGGTCCGCCGCCAAGAGCGCGCGTGATCGCAGCCAAGAGGCCAACAAACGACGCAAATCGGTGGAGGGCACTCTTAAGGAACTTGAGCAGCGTCAGTCAAATCGTGACAAGATGATCAAGTCGCCGCCGATCAAGCTTCAAATTCAGCAGGCAGGTCTCGGTTGGACCATGCAGATGTACTACATCGGGTCAGCTATCTTTGCTGCGGTAATGACAGGGGCCTTCATATTTTTGGGTGGCCCGTTATACTTGGCGCCGGGTATGGTGCTCGCGGCGGGCCTCGGTGTGCCACGGTGGGTAGTGGGCTTCATCCGCAAGAGGCGCATCAAGAAATTCCTCGTGGAATTTCCAAATTCCATTGACGTCATCGTGCGGGCAATCAAGTCCGGTCTTCCACTCAATGACGGCATTCGTCTCATCGCGGCCGAAGCCAAGGAACCGGTTCGCACTGAATTCAGGCGTATCATAGACGCGCAGCAAATGGGCATTTCCGTGCCCGAGGCTGCAGGAAAACTCTATGAGAACATGCCTTGCTCAGAGGCCAACTTCTTCGGAATTGTCATCCAGATTCAGTCCCAGGCCGGTGGAAATCTTTCCGAGGCCCTTGGCAATCTTTCAAGGGTCATTCGTGACAGAAAGAAGATGAAGGCAAAGGTCGACGCGCTTTCGATGGAAGCCAAAGCATCCGCCGCCATCATTGGCGCGCTGCCGTTTATCGTCACGCTGCTCGTGTATCTGTCATCGCCCGGCTACATCATGGTTCTCTTTACTTCCTCAACGGGCCACATGCTTCTTGCCGGCGGCCTGATGTGGATGTCGATAGGCATTATGGTGATGAAGAAAATGATCAACTTCGACATGTAAGTGACAGTCATGGATTCAATTTACAACAGTCTGACCGACTCGAACTTCGTCTTCGCTGCCCTTGTGGGGGTAGCGGTCTTTGCGACGATTTTCACTGTGATGATGCCGATGCTCGGCGGCAGTGCACTGCAGTCGCGGATGAAGAATGTCGCGATTGAGCGCGAAAGCATCAGAGCACGTGAACGTGCTCGCCTCGCCATGGATTCTGACAAGCGCCGGCGCACCGGTTCCCTCAAGCAAAAGGGGCAAAAGCCGGGTATCAAAGCGATCGTGGAGCGGTTGGATTTGAAGAAGGCGCTTGCTGACGAGAGCACGATCAACGCCCTTCGAAATGCGGGTTTTCGAGGGCAGAACCCGCTCACAATGTTTCTTTTCCTGCGTTTTGTCTTGCCGTTCGCAGCCTTGACCGGCGCCGCAGTTTACATATTCGGTCTTGGCAATATGGCCGAGCATTCGATGATGGTGAAGGTCTTCGTTTGCGTGCTGGTGGCCTATGGCGGGTTCTATGCGCCCAACCTCTACATCTCCAATCGCGTGAGCAAGCGCAAACTCTCCAT
>JANNRN010000106.1:0-4502 GCA_031401375.1 Phyllobacteriaceae bacterium
TGAACCGGTTGATCTTGATGTCGTCGAGCAGCGAACGGGTAACCCCGCCGAATATCCATTCGCGCAGCCGGCTGTGGCCATAAGCGCCTGCAACGGCCAGATCCGAATGGATGGAGGCGGCAAGGTTCAGCAATTGCTCGCCTTCGTTCTTGCCTGCCAGCAACTCGGAACGCGCCTTTATCCCGTGACGCTTCAAGAGGGCAACCACATCCGCAAGGCCTTGCCTGGGAGGCTCGCCGTCCTTGCGTTCAACAGCCGCCACAATCACATCATTGGCGCTCTTCAGGAAAGGAATCGAATCCGTGACTGCCCGCCGGGCTTCGCGGGAGTCTTTCCATGCCACCATGACGGTTTTCGCCATCAAGTGTTCAGCCCCGCCTGCCGCCACCAGAACCGGCCGGCCAAGCTGCAGCATCAGGCTGCCAAGATCGACGGAGCGGTTGGGGTCACCGGTCTTTGCGCCTTCGGGCGATCCTGTCACAATCAAATCCGCAGCGCGGGCGTTTGCCGTCAGGAGTTCTGTCGGGTTTTTGACGTCGCTGCGCCATTCCACGTCAATTCCTGTCCCGGCGAGATCAAGAAACTTGCTGCGCAAATGCGCCAGCCGCGCTTCAATCGCCTCGCGCTGGCTCTCAATGAACCCGGTATCAATAATCATACCGTCGCCCATCATGACCGGCAGGACGATATCGGCTCCCGAACAGCCGATGAGTTTCGCATCGAAGCGTTTGGCAAGCTCGAGGGCGAACTTGATCAGGGACGTGACCGGGCCGTCAATATCGACGTTCAGCAGAATGGTCTTGTAAGTCATCATGACACTCCATGCTCTCAGTCGCTGTCTCGCGCCCTTTCCGGACGAACCTATTTCTGAAGAGATTCCAGATAGGTGGCGAGTTCGTGAATGCGTTCCTGCGTCACAATTTCGCCAGCGTCAGGACCGTATTTCTCCACATTCTCTTCCAGAAATTGCGTACCCCAAATCGGCATGTCACGGTCGCCGTGACTGGGGATCAGCGAGCGGCCATCGATGACCGCATAGACCCTGTTGTAGGGAAACAGGCCGCCATTTTTCTGCGCGAGGATCGTAAGGTCCGCGGGGCGTTTCATCAACTCGTCCACCAAGGGTCCGTTGCCTTCACCTTTGGGCCCATGACAGGCAATGCAGGAATTCCTGTACTCGATTTCGCCATTGGCCGGCTCTTGCCCCTCTGCTTGGGAGGAGAACAGAACGCACAGGAGCGCTATACGCCTTGCCGCAGACCGGCGGTTCGGCCCGGAGGCCCGTGTCAGCGAATGGCGGCAATCTGGCATGAATGGTCCTTGGCAAATGTTGCGGTCAGGATTTCCTGATTTTCTGCTAAATCTCACTTGCGCTCCTCGCGAGCAGGACAGGCCGCGCCCAATCAAGGTTGGTTGTTTCTCCACCAATTTGAAGCGCCGGGCATTGACGCACATCAACTCGCAAATCTTTGCATGGATGCACCTCAATGACGGCAACGCGTGATGCATCAAACTGGGTAGTGAAAACCAATTAGGAGCCGGCGCCAGCCCATCAAACCAACCCGTCGAAACAGGCTGCCCGCCAAGTTGGGGCTTATGGGACACAAAACCAAGCAACTCAAAGCCGTGCTCGCCGTTACTGGTGCCGCAGACACAGACGCGGACGTCGAAGCGCTGCTGATACCGGCAAATTGCCGCGCCACGTTGTCGCTGAAATGTGTATTGGCCGCCCAGAGCGTTTCCGCTTTTGATGGAATCATCAAAGGCACAGGACAACGCGACACTTCAAAGGCTTGGAGTGGGGCGGTGTTTCCCTCACGCGCAGACCCGCCCTAGCGGGACAGAATGCGAATTCCGCCGTCTTGGTTCAGCACGGCATCTTCAGGTCTCGCCACAGACGCGTTTCTTCCCGATTGGAACCAGGCAAGTTTCGGCCGGGCAGGTTCATGGCTCGCCGGCAGCATCGATTGGGTAATGACAGCCGCCGCCAGGTCCTCGCGTCCCGACAGACGCCCGAGTTGACCGCTATTGGTGATCTCGAAATGCTTGGGATCCAGAATCCTGATCACTTTCTTGCGCGCCATGTACTGGATCTTGCGGCTTATGGTTTCCACAGTCGTGCCAAGATAAGTGGCCATATCTCTGCGGCTGACCGGTATTGTCAGGAATAACGGTTCCGGCGCGGGGCAATGCCTGTCATTCTGCTTGAAGGTGCGGTGCACAATGATGATCATGAAGCTGGCAAGCCGTTCGAGAACTGTCTGGCACCCAAGCAGCATCATCCAGTCGCGGGCCGCGTCCAATTCGTCCAGGGTCGAGAGCAGTATCTCATGCTCGATTTGCGGATTTTTCAGAATAATGCGTTCAAAAGCCGGCTTGTCAAAACAGCAAAGCGTGACATCAGTTGCGGCCTCAATCGCAAAATTCGACTCGTGCGAAAATACCCGTCCGAACATGTCAGAAGGAAACAGAAGCCCGACGATTTGCTGTCGCCCGTCGGCCATGGTCTTGGACATTCTCAAAACGCCACTGACGACGTTGCCGACAATGCCCGGCTCCTCTCCCTCGGCGGTGATCGTTTCGCCAGCTAAAAATGTTCGCGTGTGAGAAGCGCGGTTGAGTTCATTCTGGGCGTCAAAGTCAGCCGCGCCGCAAATGGACACGTGCCTGATCGCACAGCGGTCACATTTGGTTTCCAAAGTTGCCGGAGCCGAAAGTGCCATCCTTTTGTCCCTTCAGGTGTGATGATTGCACTGGTTGTCTAGGCGTTCTTCGACCCCTGTTTTTGTGTGATGGTTGAAATGTTCAATTCGGATATGGCTTCATGAAGCTCAAGGGCCGGCAGCTTTGTCAGATCTTTTGGCACTTCGGCAATCGTCACCCGCCTGAGGCTGGCAGGCAGGATCCGGTGAAGATCGCCGAGCATCCGCGGAGCGGCGTAAATTGCCAACTGGTCGAAATCACCGGCAAGCCGGTGGATGTTCAACATGTCCACAATCGTGCGGGCGAACGATTTTTCATCCTCGCGGACCGGATTGGAACGATATTCCATGGATGACCGTCTGCCGCCGGCAGGGGCAAAGCTGCGCCCCGGCTTGTCGGTCATGATCTCCTTGAGGCGGCGGTGTTCGGAACGGACAACCAACTCGGTATCCTCAACCAGCTTTTGCGACGGCGCAAAGTTTCTGACGATTCGGGCACGCGAAGCATCTGCCACCAACACCCATAGTTTTGGCGGTTTCATTTCATTTGCCTTTCCTGTTTTTGGAACGTCAATGCGTTCAAACCAAGACTGCAAAGTAATGGCAGCAACCGCTTTCCCAAGTCTTGATCCGTATCAATGAAGGTCGACATCGCCGAATCTGTGCGCGCGATCCGCGCCTACGCGTTTGATCCGGGATGAGGGCGGATCGGGTCCGGCGCCGCCCGTCCGGATTTCAATGATGCGCGATAGGATTCATCCGAGATCCTCAGGGTTTCAATGACTTCGGAATCCGTGAGTTGCGCGAAATTGAGATAGTGCGTGCTGAGCGCTCTGAAATGCTGCGGCTGACTGGGGCAGATCACCATATCCGCCTCGGCCATCAGCTCGTTGATGACCTCCGCAGGTGCGACGGGAACCGCAAGAACCACTTTGGCCGGACCGCGCCGTCGCAAGGCGCGCAGCGCCACCTTCACCGTCGTGCCCGTCGCAATACCGTCATCAACCAGGATCGCGGTCTTGTTGATGAGGGAGACCTGCCGCCGGCCGGCATTGTAAAGGCTGTTGCGGCGCTCCAGCTCCGGCCGCTCCCTGCTCACCATCCGGCTCAGATCGCTGCTCGACAAGCCGTAAGCCTCGACCATTTCACGGTTCAAAACAACATCATCGGGATGGCCGGCGACAAGGGCGGCCACTGCAAGTTCGGGATTGCCCGGCGCCCCGACTTTCCTCACGATCAGGACCTCAAGCGGGGCGTGCAGCGCGGCGGCAATTTCGGCTGCGACAGGCACACCACCTCTGGGAAGGGCGAGGACAACAGGCTGAGGCAGTTTGAGCCCGGCAAGCGCTTGCGCGAGTTTGATCCCGGCTTCTTTTCTGTCCCGGAACACCGCTGGCGCCGTCACGCCGTTTGCCACAGCTTTCGAAGCGATTTTGGCAGTGATTGGCGCACCTGCCGGATTTCGCCTCCCGGCAATTTCCGGTCCAGCAAGGCCAGCGCCGTTGCAATTGCCTCGGCAGGCTGATCAAGGGGGTCATCCGTGAAGTCATTCTTGATGCGCTTGATGAAGTCCTTGCGCTTGCGGCGCTTGACGGGAGATTTTGATGGATTCCATCCTTCAAAATAGACGCCTCGAACAAGCACAGGCAATTGAGCGGAAAGATCTGCGGCTTCCTCAATGGCGATCCAGTCGCGCAGGGCATGCAACACAGACCGCAGCACGCGAAACGCCCGCCGTTCATCGGTCCACTTCAGATCCCTGGCAAGTTCGTTGACCCATTGCTGAGCTTGCTCGGCCCC
>JANNRN010000107.1:0-1751 GCA_031401375.1 Phyllobacteriaceae bacterium
CCGCCGATGATGGCCATGACGATTTCGTGTTTTGTGGCAACCGCCACCGTGCCGATCAAACCGCCGAGGGCAAGCGACCCGGTATCACCCATGAAGATGGCGGCGGGCGGCGCATTGAACCACAGAAATCCAAGCCCTGCCCCGACGACCGCGCCGCACACGACCGCAAGTTCATTGGTGCCGGGAACGAAATGGATGTTGAGATACGCGGCAAAAATGGCATTTCCCGAAAGATAGGCAATGACGCCGAACGATGCGGCGGCAATCATCACCGGAACAATCGCCAGTCCATCGAGGCCGTCAGTCAGATTGACCGCATTGCCGGCCCCGACAATGACAAAAGCGGCGAACGGGATGAAGAACCAGGAAAGATCCAGAATCAGGTCCTTGAAAAACGGAAACGTCAGCGATGACGAAAATTCTTCAATGCCGCTGCGCATGATCACATAGGCTGCAATTGACGCCACCAGCACTTCGAGCAGCAATCGTGCCTTGCCCGAGAATCCCTTGTCGGATTGCCTTGTGACCTTCAGATAGTCATCGTAAAATCCAATGATCCCAAACAGCAGCGTGACCCCGATGACTGTCATTACATAAACGCTGGCAAGGTTGGCCCATAGAAGCGTTGATCCGGTGATGCCGGCAAGGATCATCAGTCCGCCCATTGTCGGTGTGCCGGCCTTCTTGAAATGGGTTTGCGGACCGTCCGCCCTAATGGGTTGACCCTTGCCTTGCCTGAACCTTAGATTGGCAATGATGCTTGGCCCGAACAGCAATACGATGAGCGCGCCGGTAAACATGGCGCCGCCGGTTCGGAAGGTCGTATAGCGAAACACGTTGAATATGGACGAGGCGTCGGCCAGATCGCTAAGGTAGTAAAACATGAAAGACTCTTCCCCTCACGGCGCTCACGCCGCATTTTCTGCGCCATCCGCCGGCTTGAATTGCTTGATCAATTGATCGACGAGTTTTGAAAAACCAATGCCGTTGGATGACTTGACCATCACCACGTCACCCGGTCTGACTTGACTGGCAACCTCCGCCGCCAGTTCCTGCACACTTGCCCTGTACTCGCGGGACATATCCGAAGGCAGATGATCGACAAGCGCCTTGATTTCGTTTCCCGCCATAAACACCTTGTCGACGCCCGCCTGCGCAAGCGGCTCGGCGAGTTCCCGGTGCAGGCGCTGCGAGTGCCGCCCAAGCTCAAGCATGTCGCCCAGAACCGCGATCCGCCGTCCACCCTTTGGCACGTCCTGCGTCCCCAAAAGCGCGAGCGCCGCGCGCATTGAGGCCGGATTAGCATTGTAACTCTCATCAATCAGCAGGAAACTGCCGGTCCTGACGGCAAGCATATGGCGGACACCACGACCCTTTTCCGCGCTCAGCACCGCAAGCGCGAGTGCAGCTTTCGCAAGATCCGCTCCTGCCAAGTGCGCGGCCCCCAGAACGGCGAGCGCATTTTGCACAATGTGGCGGCCTGGCACATTGATCTTCGCGGCCAGTTCATGTCCCCCTATCCGGGCGCTGATGCAAGAATCTGCCGCATGCAGCTTGCACTTGAGCAGCCGGAAATGCGCCCGCACATTTTCACCGAAACCGAAAATGTGCTCAACGCCCGCGGCCGTCGCGGCCCGCTCCAGAATACGATAGCGCGTGTCGTCGCGGTTGATAATGGCGCAACCGCCGGGGACGATCCCCTCAAAAATCTCAGCCTTTGCATCGGCGATCTCATCCAGATTCTTGAAGAA
>JANNRN010000108.1:0-3624 GCA_031401375.1 Phyllobacteriaceae bacterium
GGTCTGCAGCGGCGGGCAATCATATACTTCGGTGATTTTCTTCAGCTTCTTCGGATCGACCGTATCCGTTGTCCCGTCCCAGACCACGCCGAACACCTCGCGCGGCCCGAGCGGCACCTTGACGATGGAGCCGGGCACGACGGGCATGCCTTCCGGCACAAGATAGGAATAGCCGCGCTCCGCCGGCATCGGCACCAGCACCGGCACAATTTGCAAGGGTTTTTGCGAATCTGTCGTCATTCAGACGTGACCTTGGCGCGTTGGAGCGCTAAAGAAAAGTCATCTTGGAGGCATGCGCCTCTGTTTCGAACATCCCGGGGAGCGCGCCATGAAGTTCTTTATCGACACCGCCGACGTCAAGGAGATTGCCGACATCAACGCCACCGGGCTTTTGGACGGCGTAACGACCAATCCATCGCTGATCCTGAAAGCCGGCCGGCCGATGAAGGAAGTGATCGCCGAGATTTGCGCAATCGTCGACGGGCCGGTCTCGGCGGAGGTGGCGGCGGTGGACTTTGACGGCATGATGCGTGAGGCCGCAGTGCTTGCCAAAATCGCCGACAATGTCTGCATCAAGGTGCCGCTCACTTTCGATGGGTTGAAGGCGTGCAAGGCGCTCACTGGCGCTGGCCGCAAGGTCAATGTAACGCTGTGTTTTTCGGCCAATCAGGCGCTCTTGGCGGCCAAGGCGGGCGCGACATTCATTTCGCCCTTTATCGGCCGTCTCGATGATACCGGGCTTGAGGGCATGGAGCTGATTTCGGAAATCCGCACCATCTATGACAATTATGACTTCAGGACAGAAATCCTCGCCGCCTCGATCCGCACCGTCAATCACGTGAAACAGGCGGCGTTGATCGGCGCCGATGTCGCCACCATTCCAGGCTCGACGCTGAAGGCGCTGGTCAGCCATCCGCTGACCGACAAGGGGTTGGCGCAGTTTGTGGCGGACTGGGCGAAAACGGGTCAGACGATCAGCTGATCAGCGCTTTACCAGTTCGCCGGCAACCGCGAGTCTCACGAGTTCCGCCAGTTCTCGCGCGGCCCGGTCATCGGCGTCGCGCTCGGCGCGGGACTGTGAGAAATACTGGCGGGAGCGGTCGAATGAGGCGGTCACCGAGCGCCTGCCCGAAACAACGGTTTCGCTGGTGGCGGCGTCGGTGAGAATGAAGTTCGAGTCAAGCACCACGGCCCCGGCCGAGGGTTGACCCTCGCCGCCGACCTGCACCTCCGCCGACGAGATCACGCGCTTGGTCACGCCAAGATCAAGCTTGTAGGCAGCGTTGGCCGGTTCGCCTGCTCCGCCATTCAACAGGAAAATCAGATGATTGCGCACTTCCTGACCATAGCGGGTGCTGGCCTCATTGATCGAAATCGAAGAGACCGTCGTCGTATTGCCGTTAAAGGAGGCAATTCCAGCGGAATAGAGCGGACGCACCTGGCAGCCTGATGCCGCAGCGAGGGCGGCAAGCGCCAGGGCGGCGGCGGCGCAACGGACAATCCGGCCATGTTTATCAGACAACGACATTCACAATCCTCTGCGGCACGACGATGACTTTCTTGGGGCGGGCGCCATTCAAGGCGGCCTTGACGAAATCCAGTTGCATGACGGCCGCCTCGACCGCAGATTGGCCAGCATCACGGGCGATTGTCAAATCACCGCGTCGCTTGCCATTGATTTGAACCGGCATGGTGACCTCGTTTTCGACAACCAGAGCCTGATCATAGGCCGGCCACGGCTGAATCGCCACCATTGCCGTATGGCCCAAAGCCTTCCAGCATTCTTCGGCCAGATGCGGCATCATCGGCGCCATCAGCTGGACCAGAATGTCCGCGCCCTCACGTGTTGCCGCCGCCATGGCCGAATCGGCCTTGCCGGACGAAACAATTGCGGCGGCGGGCCCGAGTTCATTGACCAGTTCGTAAAGCCGGGCGACCGCCTTGTTGAAACCGAGACGTTCGATGTCTTCGCCGACGTGCTTCAGCGTCTTGTGCGCCGCCTTGCGCAGGACGAGCGCTTCCCGCTCTTGACCAGGGCCGCAGGGCTGCTGCGGCGCGCCAAGTTCACACACCAGCCGCCAGACGCGCTGCACAAAGCGATGCGCGCCTTCAACGCCCGATTCGGTCCAGATCACGTCGCGTTCGGGCGGTGAATCCGACAGCATGAACCAGCGTGCGGTATCGGCGCCGTAACTGGCGATGATGTCATCCGGATCAACGGTGTTCCGCTTCGACTTTGACATCTTTTCGATCGACCCGATCTCGACCGGCGAATTGTCAGCCAGAAGCACCGCTATGCGCGCATCGCCATCGCCGGTTATGCGCACCTCTGCCGGTTCCACCCAACCGCCCTCGTTGCGATAGGTCTCGTGAACGACCATGCCTTGCGTGAACAGGCCTTTGAATGGCTCCGCCACGCCGAGATGCCCCGTTGCCATCATGGCGCGGGCAAAGAAACGCGAATAAAGCAGATGCAGGATCGCATGCTCGATGCCGCCAATATACTGATCGACGGGCAGCCAGGAATCGGCTTGGCGGCGATCCGTCGGGTTGTCTTCCCAAGGCGCGGTGAACCGGGCGAAATACCACGAGGAGTCAACAAATGTGTCCATCGTGTCCGTCTCGCGGCGTGCCGCCTTGCCGCATTGCGGGCAGCTGACATGCCGCCAGGTGGGATGACGGTCGAGCGGATTGCCGGGACGGTCAAACTCGACATCATCGGGAAGGCGCACCGGCAGGTCCTTCTTTGGCACCGGAACGACGCCGCAGACCTCACAATGGATGACCGGAATCGGACAGCCCCAGTAGCGCTGGCGTGAAATGCCCCAGTCGCGCAGGCGATATTGCACTTTCCGCACGCCCTGCGGACGATCGCCCAGACGCGCCTGGCCGAGGCGGCTTGCAACCTCGTCGAAAGCGGCTTGCGGCGTCATGCCGTCGAGAAAGCCCGAATTGATCATCAGCCCCTCGCCGTCATGCGCCTTTTCGGTGATGACGAATGAAGCCTTGTCGACGCCGCTCGGCAAAACGACTGGTGTGACTTTCAAGCCGTATTTATTGGCGAAATCGAGATCCCGCTGATCATGCGCCGGACAACCGAAAATCGCGCCGGTGCCGTAGTCCATCAGCACGAAATTCGCGACAAAGACCGGGAGCAGCCATTCCGCATCAAACGGATGCCGCACTTTGAGGCCGGTATCAAAGCCGATTTTCTCCGCTGTCTCGACCTCTGCCAGTGAGGTGCCCATATGTCGGCACTTTTCACGGAACGCAGCGAGCGCAGCGTTTTCTTCTGCCAATGCTTTGGCCAAGGAATGATCAGCGGCGACAGCGATGAACGATGCGCCGAACAGCGTATCGGGCCGTGTCGTATAGACTTCGATCTCGCCCATTGGCGCTTCGCCCGCGACTTCAAAGCGCAGCGACAACCCTTCCGATTTGCCAATCCAGTTCTTCTGCATCACCCGGACTTTTTCCGGCCAGCCATCAAGACCGTCGAGCGCTGTCAGAAGTTCTTCATTGTAATCGGTGATCCTGAAAAACCATTGCGTGAGTTCACGCTGCTCAACCAGTGCGCCGGAACGCCAGCCGCGGCCGTCAATCACCTGCTCATTGGCGAGCACG
>JANNRN010000109.1:0-24593 GCA_031401375.1 Phyllobacteriaceae bacterium
CAGCGCCAAATCGCCGCCAACCATGAGGCCGAGCTTGCCGGCTTCGGCCTCTTTCGGCGTGCGGGTGAGCGGCGTGTCGAGAAAGTGAATGCTTTTGGAGGCAAGGTCTGCGGCGATGCGCAGCGTCGAGGCGGGTTCGGCGGTCGAGCAATCGGCAATGATGAGGCCGGGCTTTGCACCTTTCAGCGCACCATTTTCGCCATAGAGCGCGTCTTCGACCTGCGGGGTGCCGGTGACGCAGAGGATGAGGAGATCGCAGGACGCAGCAAGCGCGGCAAGCGTGGCGGCTTCGGTCGCGCCGAGCGCGATCAGGCTGTCGACGGGCGCGCGGTTTTTGTGGGCGGCGACGGCGAGGGCAAAGCCCCTGAGAAGGATGTTTTTGCCGATGCCGTGGCCCATAAGGCCAACGCCGATCAGACCGATGCGTTTGATGGTCATGTTGGGCTATCCTCCCGTGCGCCGCGGCGATCCGCTACTTCCCGCCGGCTGCTTCGATCAGCCGCGCAATTTCTATTTGACCGCGCGCCTTGGCATGGGCGAGCGGCGTGGCGTTGTCCTTGTCGGCAAGATCGGGATCGGCGCCGGCGGCGAGCACCAGTCTGGCGGCCTCCTGATGCGCCGCACCGCCATCGCCGAGGATGACGATTTCCAGAAGACAGGTCCAGCCGAGATTGTTGACATGATTGACATCGATCGCCGTGTTGAGCAGCAGCTCGATTGTTTCAACGTGGGCCCGTTCGCAGGCCGGAATCAGCGCATTGCCACCATAGCGGTTGCGGATCGAAAGGTCGGGACCGGCCGGGATCATGGCGTGGATGATCTCGGTGCGCCCGCTCGCTCCGGCCAGCAGCCAGGGTGTGTCAAGATTTTCGGCCTGGATGTTAATGCTGGCGCCGGCGGCGATGAGCGCCTTGGCGATCTCGACCTCGTTTGCTTCGACTGCGTGAAGCAATGCCGTTCTGCCAAGGTCATCCTGTTCGTCGAGCGGGGCCTTTTGCGTGATGAGCCGCCGAACACTGTCGAGATTGCCCTCGATTACCGCCTCGATGAGCGCACCGGGCTCTTTGGCCGCAGTTGCGCCACCCGGCGCGAGAATTGCGAAGAACAGGGCGCTGGCGAGGAGCAGGCCGGTCATGATTTGCCGCCTCCTGTCCGGCGCACCCCTTCTTTCGGTGGACCGGCGTCAACGCCACGTTCGCCGACAAACATGCGGACAATGCCGGCCTTGGCGAGCGCCGGCTGACAAATCATGCAAGGGGTTGATGTGGAGTAAATCACAGCGCCCGGCAATTTGTCGCCGCCGAGGCGCTTTTGGGCATCCCACAGCGCTACCCGTTCGGCGTGGGCATCGTTGTTGTTGCCGGTGATCACGCGGCTGGGGCCATATCCTGCGACGCGCCCATCAACGATGATCACCGCGCCGTAGGGCTGATCACCGGCGGCAATCGCGTCATCGCGCATTCTGAACGCTTCGTTGATGAATTGCCGCGCATCGCCATTTGCGCGCGCCGATGGTGGAGCGAGAAGGCCAAGCAGCGGCGCGGCGAGTCCGGTCAAGGCTGTTCGGCGTGTGACAAACCAGGAATGGAGCATTGCGGCATCCTTTGCAGCGAACGAAGATAACACCCTTGTGCATCGCGGCAAGGGGCCGGACGGATTTGCGCGGCCTGCCCGCAGGTGCAATTGTTGGCGCGAGGTGAGTCGAGGGGCAAATGCGTTCTCAGAAGGCTTCCAATCCGACTTTCGGCGAACTCTTCACGCCAAAGCTCTTGACGGTTTTGCGCGAAGGCTATGGCGCCAGGCAGCTTCGGGCGGATTTTGTCGCGGGACTGACGGTGGCCATCGTTGCGCTGCCATTGTCCATGGCGATTGCCATTGCGTCAGGCACCGGGCCTGAACGCGGGTTGTATGCGGCCATTGTCGGCGGATTTCTGGTGTCGCTGCTCGGTGGCAGCCGGTTTCAGGTGGGCGGCCCGGCCGGGGCGTTTATTGTGCTGGTGGCGGCGACGGTGGCACGGCACGGCGTCGAGGGCATGTTGCTTGCGACGTTCCTTTCCGGGCTTATCCTGCTTGCCATCGGCTATTTGCGGCTTGGCACCTACATCAAGTTCATTCCCTATCCCGTGACGGTCGGATTTACCGCAGGCATTGCCGTCATCATCTTTGCCAGTCAGATCAAGGATTTTCTGGGGCTGGTGATGGGTGGCGTGGAACCGGGACCGCTTGTTGAAAAGCTGCCATTCCTATACGCCGCACTGCCAAGCGTCACGACAGAGGCGGTGGCGATCGGTGTGGTGACACTTGCCACCATTGTCTTGTTTCGAACGTTCGCACCAAGGATTCCGGGGATGCTGGTGGCGGTGCTGCTTGCCACATTGCTGGCCCTTGCCCTCGGTCTCGGCATTGAAACCATCGGTTCGAAGTTTGGCGAGATCCCGCGCTCCCTGCCCGCTCCTGCTATGCCTTCACTATCCGCAGCGAAGATCGTGGCGGTCTTCCCGGATGCGATGAGTTTTGCGCTGCTGGGCGCCATTGAGTCACTGCTATCGGCCGTTGTGGCTGACGGGATGAGCGGCAGACGGCACCGCTCGAACTGCGAGCTGGTGGCCCAAGGCTACGCCAATCTCGCCTCCGCGCTGTTCGGCGGCTTGCCGGTGGCAGGGACGATCGCACGCACGGCGACCAATGTGCGCTCTGGTGCGCACGGGCCGGTATCGGGGATGCTGCATTCGGTGTTTCTGCTCGGCTTCATGATCGTGGCCGCGCCGTTGGCGAGCTATATTCCGTTGGCTGCCCTTGCGGGCGTTCTCATTCATGTCTCGTGGAACATGGCGGAAAAAACCGCGTTCGGGCAATTGGTGAAAAGTTCGCGCGAGGACGCGCTGATTGTGCTCTCGACGTTTGTTCTCACCATCTTTGTCGATCTGGCAACCGGAATTCTGGTCGGCTTCGCCATCGGTTCGGTGGTGTTCATCAACCGGATGGCGGGATCGATCAGCGTTGAGGCGGCAAGCTATCTTCCCATTGCAGATCAGGCCGACAGCGACAGAAAAGGGGCCATAGGCTTTGGCGAGAACCTTGTGCACAACAAGGACATTGCCGTCTATAAAATCAGCGGCGCGTTTTTCTTTGGCGCGGCCTCAACAGTGAGTGCGGTCATGGAGCGGATAGCCGACCAGCACAAGGCGTTCATCGTGGACATATCGGGGGTGCCGTTTCTCGATTCATCCGGGGCAAACGCCATGGAAGTGCTCGCGCGCAGGACGCACAAGCGCCATGTCATGCTCATTCTTGCCGGCGGCAATGAGAGCGTTGTGAAGACCTTACGCGCGCATGGCGTGCGCACTCCAGTGGCGCATTATGCGGGCGACATCAAACATGGAGCAGAGATTGCGCGGCGGCATTTGCACAGTCACAAGGATCAACGCCACTGACTGTTTTCTGGGCATTTCCGGACGAAATGCCCAGGATGTTCAGGGCCGCTCCGGCAGGATCCGGTCAGGCGGGCGATGGCCGTCAAAAAACGTGCGGATGTTGATGATGACCTTCTCGCCCATGTCAATGCGGCCTTCAATCGTTGCTGAACCCATATGCGGAAGGATGACGACCTTGCCCTTGTCGGCGAGCTTGACGAGCTTCGGATTGACTGCGGGCTCGTGCTCGAAAACATCGAGGCCTGCGCCGGCGATGCGCCCCTCATTGATCAGCTTGATAAGGGCGGCTTCATCGATAATGTCGCCGCGCGCCGTGTTGACGATGTAAGCGGTCGGCTGCAGCAACTGCAAGCGGCGCGCCGACAGGAGATGAAAACTCGCAGGCGTCGAAGGGCAGTTGATCGAGACAATGTCCATGCGCGCCAGCATCTGGTCCAAACTGTCCCAGTAGGTGGCCTCCAGCGCATCCTCGGTGCGTTGATCGACGCGGTGGCGGTTGTGGTAATGGATCGAAAGCCCAAACGCTTTTGCCCTGCGCGCAACAGCGGTTCCGATGCGGCCCATGCCAATGATGCCGAGCCGCTTGCCCCAGATGCGGTGACCCAGCATCCAGGTGGGCGACCAGCCCTGCCATTTGCCGCCGCCTTTCAGGACATTGGCGCCTTCCGTCAACCGGCGCGGCACAGCGAGTATCAGCGCCATGGTCATGTCGGCGGTGTCTTCATTCAAGACGTTCGGCGTATTTGTCACCGTGATGCCGCGCCGGGCGGCAGCATTTACGTCAATGTGATCGACGCCATTGGAGTAGGAGGCAATCAGTTTCAGCCGGTTCCCGGCCTTCATAAGCATGTCCTCGTCAATCCGGTCCGTCACCGTCGGCACCAGGACATCCGCATTTTGCATGGCCGTCAGGAGCTCGTCGGACGACATGGCCTTGTCATCGACATTCAGCGTTGCGTCGAACAGTTCGCGCATGCGCGTCTCGACCGGATCCGGCAGCTTGCGGGTGATGACGACAACTGGCTTTTGCTTGGCTGACATTTTGTTGATTTTAACGATCCCGTTGAGACCTCTTTAACCAAACTCTCGCACTATGGGGACGGGTTCGGATTTGGGTTATGTAACAAGCTGCAGAGCCGAACTCAAAGGAAAACGGCAGGGCGTCCCGCTAACGGAAAACGCCTGTGCTTCAGGATTTGAGGGACTGTTGTGTATTGCGTTAAGTCACTCCGCCTCGCAGGCATTGTCTGCGCATTCTCATCCATTCTGGCGCTCGGCAGTGCGAGCGGCCCGGTTTTCGCCGGCGAGGCACAAGCAGCAGTGCTGGGGCCGAGCGGGCTGCCATTGCCGCGGTTTGTCAGCCTGAAGTCCGGCCGGGTGAACTTGCGGCTGGGACCCGGCCGCGACTACCCGGTGCAATGGCTTTATCTGAAGCCGGGACTGCCCGTCGAAATCGTCCAGGAATATGACAATTGGCGGCGCATCCGTGATTCAGACGGCACAGAAGGCTGGGTCCTGCAAACGCTGCTTACCGGAAAGCGCACCGCCATTGCCGCGCCGTGGGTTGAAAAAGACAACGGCATGATCGCATTGTTTGGCGCAAAGGACGAAGCTGCCTACCGAGTTGCCGACATGGAACCGGGCGTTATGGGCAAGGTCAAGGAATGCGATGGCGTCTGGTGCAACTTTGAGTCCGCCGGTTATGATGGATATGTTCGACAGGCGGAAATCTGGGGCGCCTATCCTGGTGAGACATTCGAGAACTAGAAGCGTGCGTCGTTTCTTCGGTTCGCTGAGCGTCGCCAACTATTTGTCTGTGGGTGTTTCCAAGTTGCCCCAGTTCCCGCCACTTCGCAGTCCAGGGCGAGCTTACGCGGGGTATCGGTAGCGGGCGGTAATCTCGAATTCAAAGAGTGTGTCCTCAATCCGGGCGCCTGCGCCTATGTTGTGGATGACCAGTGGCCGGGTGCTGCTGTCGTTCAACTGGTTCGAAACGAGAGCAATGTGCGGCAGGTTCCCCGGCAGGTTTTGGGTGATCAAATCGCCAGGAAGGAAGTCTGACGGGGCTTGCGAAACGGCAAGTTCCGCGCCGCTTCGCTTCAGAAAAATCTGCAGGTTAGGCACACGGCGATGGTCAATGTTCCGGTCAGTTGACCTCAGACCCCAGATTTTGGGATAGGCCGGGAAGTTTCTTTTCATGTCGGCATGAACCTTCGCCTGAAGATCGATACCGAACGCGTCGCGATAGGCACGAATGATGACGTCGGTGCATACGCCGGTTTCGCGCGGCACATCTCCTTGAGGAAAGCCGATCCTGCGATAAGCCGGGTCATAGCCAACCGTGACGCCAACCTGACTTTCAGCGGCGTCGATGAGTTTTTGCGCCCAAGGTTCAGCCATCAGACGGGCCGCCTGTGCCTCGGCGGTCAAGAACGGAACAAAACTTGCCGCGATGGCCGCGGCAATGGACAAATTCAGCATACGGCGGGAAATCATACTCGCATCAACGCAAGTGATTCAGGCTGAATTTTGGCGTTTTAGCATCGATATGTCCAAAAAAACGAATCCGCTCTTTGGTTCGATGCTCTATTCTCAGCCGGTTTTACGGCGCAGGCGCACGATTACGTCGACATGGGCGATTTCCATGCCCTCCGGCGGTTCCGGGAGATTGCTGACCGTAACCCTGCCCCCTTCAATGTCGATAACGGTATTGTCTCCATCGACAATGAAGTGGTGGTGATCGGAGACATTGGTGTCGAAATAGGTCCGGGACCCTTCCGCAGCCACGATTCGCAAGAGCCCGGCTGCGGTAAATTGATGCAATGTGTTGTAGACCGTGGCGAGCGAGACAGGAATCCGCGCCTGCCCGGCCTCGCCGTGCAGATCCTCCGCCGTCAAATGCCGGTCACCCTTTGCGAACAGCAACCTGGCGAGCGCCAAGCGCTGGCGCGTCGGGCGCAAGCCTGCGGCCCGCAAGCAATGCTCAGCGTCTATCGTCATATGATTTGCATCCGGTCTCGTGTTTTGCACGCTCAAATCCTGTTGCAACGGTATTTTCCCGCCAATCGCGGCACGACTGATATATTCGCTCCGATCAAACCGATCAATAGTCAGCACCGCCGCACAAATGTCGCGATTGGCCGTGAGTTTCGAGACCAGAGAGAGTCTTTTTTAGGCAGAATCCTTCCGGCGGAACGATCAAATCTGAGCAAGACTATCTCTAAAGCCGGTTTTCTTGTGACTAAATGCTGTGTAAGGGCAGAGCAGGAAAACCGATGGCGGGGACGGGGCTAAATGGTGGAACAAAAGTCGAGTTACGGAAAAGAAGAGCTGTTGTCCTGCGCGCGCGGAGAGATGTTCGGGCCCGGCAATGCGCAACTCCCCTATCCGCCAATGCTCATGTTCGATCGTATCACCGAGATTTTCGAAGATGGCGGCGAATTTGGCAAAGGACGAATCCGGGCTGCTTTTGACATTCACCCGGACCTCTGGTTTTTCCCATGCCATTTCATCAAGGATCCGGTGATGCCGGGATGTCTGGGCCTTGACGCCCTGTGGCAATTGACCGGATTCTATCTGGGATGGCTGGGCGAGCCGGGCAAAGGCCGGGCACTTTCAACGGGGGAGGTCAAGTTCACCGGGATGGTCACTCCCAAGACAAAACTTGTCGAATATGGCATCGATTTCAAGCGTGTCATGCGTGGCCGGCTTGTTCTGGGGATTGCCGACGGATGGATGAAAGCAGACGGCGAGGTCATCTATCGCGCCACCGATTTGCGCGTGGGCTTGTTCAAGGAAGCGGCAGCTTGAAAGTGAAGAAAATTGCAGGGAGCCTGACATGAGACGCGTGGTGGTCACCGGGATGGGCATCGTTTCCTCGATTGGAAACAATCCCGCAGAGGTCCTCGAATCGCTCAAGGCGGCTCGCTCCGGAATCGTGGCAGCGGAAGACTATGCGCGGCTGGGGTTCCGCTGCCGTGTGCATGGCGCACCGAAGATCAATGTCGAAGACTTTGTCGACCGGCGGGCGATGCGGTTTCATGGCGGGGGAACTGCCTGGAACCACGTTGCGATGGATCAGGCGATTGCAGATTCCGGCCTCGAGCCAGGCGAGGTGTCGCACGAGCGCACCGGCATCATCATGGGTTCAGGCGGTCCTTCCACCAAGGTGATCGTCGAATCGGCAGACATTACCCGCGACAAAGGCCCCAAGCGGGTGGGACCGTTTGCCGTTCCCAAGGCGATGTCTTCGACCGCTTCGGCGACCCTTGCCACGAATTTCAAGATCAAGGGCGTGAACTACTCGATCTCCTCGGCCTGCGCGACATCCAACCATTGCATCGGCAATGCCTACGAACTGATCCAATGGGGCAAGCAAGACAAAGTGTTCGCCGGCGGCTGCGAGGATCTTGACTGGACCTTGTCGGTGCTTTTTGACGCGATGGGCGCAATGTCCTCGAATTTCAATGACACCCCCGCTATTGCCTCGCGCGCCTATGACAAGGACCGGGACGGTTTCGTCATCGCGGGCGGCGCCGGCGTACTGGTGCTGGAGGAACTTGAAATCGCGAAGGCCCGCGGCGCCAAGATATACGGCGAAATCATCGGCTATGGCGCAACTTCAGACGGATATGACATGGTGGCGCCATCCGGCGAGGGCGCGGCGCGCTGCATGCGGATGGCGCTGTCGACAGTGAAAACACCGATTGACTACATCAATCCACATGCCACTTCGACGCCGGTGGGGGACCGTCAGGAAATTGCGGCTATTCGCGAGGTCTTTGGCGCGAAGATACCCCCGATCGCGGCGACAAAGTCGCTGACTGGACATTCCCTCGGCGCAACGGGCGTGCAAGAAGCAATTTACTCGCTGCTGATGATGCGGCACGGCTTCATTTGTGAGAGTGCCAATATATCGGAAATCGATCCGGAATTTGCTGACATTCCCATTGTTCGAAAACGCGTTGACAATGCGAAACTGGAAACGGTTCTTTCAAACTCATTCGGGTTCGGGGGCACCAATGCCACATTGGTCTTCCGGCACTATGCCGGGTGAGTGTCAGGGGTGATTCATTGATGACTGGAATAATGCAAGGCAAGCGCGGCCTGATCATGGGCGTCGCCAATGGCCACTCCATTGCATGGGGAATTGCCAAGGAACTGCACAAGCACGGCGCTGAACTCGCCTACACCTATCAGGGCGACGCCTTCGGCAAACGCGTACAGCCGCTGGCCGAAGAGACGGGGTCCGATTTTCTGATCCCTTGCGACGTCGAAGACATTGCTTCCGTCGATGCGGTATTTGAATCAATCGAGAAGCGCTGGGGAGCACTCGACTTTGTGGTCCACGCCATCGGCTTTTCGGACAGGAACGAGCTCAAGGGCCGCTACGTTGACGTGACAACGCGCGAGAACTTCTCGAAGACCATGGTGATTTCGGCTTATTCGTTCACCGAAGTGGCGCAGCGCGCCTGCAAGCTCATGAAGAGCGGCGGCGCTCTGCTCACACTGACTTATGGCGGATCAACGCGCATCATGCCGAATTACAACGTCATGGGCGTCGCCAAGGCAGCGCTTGAGGCGATGGTGCGATATCTGGCTGCGGATTTGGGCCAGGACGGGATCAGGGTCAACGCGATCTCTGCGGGGCCCATCCGCACACTGGCTGGTGCGGGCATCAGCGACGCGCGCGCGATGTTCAATTACCAGCACAGAAACTCACCGCTTCGGCGCACTGTCACCATTGAAGATGTCGGCCGGTCCGCACTTTATCTTCTTTCCGATCTCGCGAGCGGGGTTACCGGGGAGATTCATTTCGTGGATTCAGGCTACAATATCATGTCAATGCCAGTCATTGACGAGCTCAAGAAGATGGAAGACTGAGCAGTCAACCGCTGGCGCCGTCCTGAATAAATTCGCCCGCTAAGCTGATTTTAATGCTTTGGGCATACCCTGATTACTCGCGAGGTTGAGTTCGGGCAGCAATTGGTGAGCAAAGTCAGTAACAGCAAATATTTCCGTGCACTGACGATCGCCGCAACCGGCTTTGGCGGCGGCATGCTGGGTATGTGGGCGCTGAAAATGGCAGCCACGTTTTCCGGCGCGAGCGGCCTTAACGACGGCGTGCTTGGCGGCATCGTTGCCGGTTTGACGGCGCTCTCTTCCAGTGTGGCTGCTGTGGCGTTCTTCTCGGGCGTTGACGAATCAGAGGAAGCAAACCGCAAATCCGCGCTTATTGATCCATTGACGGAACTTTTCTCCAAGAACGGCATCATCGGTCTTGTCGAGCATCACATCCAACGGCGCGGCAACCCCAACAGAAGCTATTTCCTGATCGACGTTGAAATTGACCGATTCAAGGAAATGAACGATGTCATGGGTTTTGCCGCCGGTGACGAAATCATCCGCCAAGTGGCAGCAAGGCTCGAAAAACTCGCCGGAAACATCGGTAATGTCGGCCGGTTTGGCGGAGGCGAGTTTGGCATGATCATTGAGACGACAGGTGATCCGGACGAAATCCGGGCGGTGTCGGATCATATTCTGGAGACGGTTTCTGGAACCTACCGGCTCAACGGATCACTTGCAGCGATCACGTCGAGCCTGGGCATTGTTGAAATCAGGCCGGACTCGACTGTGAGCGACACAGTGCGAAGCGCCCATGTCGCCCTGAAACAGGCGCGCCTGAACGGGCGGGGATGCTGGGCACAATTCTCACAGGAAATGACGGTTCGCGAAGAGTATCGCAGCTGGATAGAAGTTGAATTGCGCGGTGCGCTCAAGCGCGGTGACTTTGCGCTCTACTACCAGCCGCAGGTCAACATCCTGAACGGTGAAGTTCTCGGCTATGAAGCGCTGCTTCGCTGGAAGCACCCCACCAAAGGCTATATCCCGCCGCTCGATTTTATCCAGGTTGCGGAAGAGAACGGGTTCATCAACACGCTCGGCCGCTGGGCGATTCTTCAGGCCTGCCGGGATGCGTCGACAATGGCACAGCACCTCACCGTGTCGGTAAATCTTTCACCCATGCAGTTCCTCAACGGCGACATCCTGAAAACTGTTGAGGATGCGCTCCGAAAGACCGGACTGGAACCGGCACGCCTTGAACTTGAAGTCACGGAATCCACATTGATCGAAGACCGTGTCAAAGCTGCTGAACTCTTTGAGGGCCTGTCAGCGCTCGGAACATCAATTGCCATCGATGATTTCGGCACCGGATATTCCAATCTCGGTTATCTCGCCGACATCCCGTTCAAGAAACTCAAGAACGACAAATCCTTCATCGACCGCATTGAGACCGATACGCACATGGCGCAGATTGTATCGGCCATCATTGCACTGTCACGTGCGCTGGGCGCGACTGCGGTCGCCGAAGGCGTCGAAACCGAGAACCAGGAAATCCTGCTGAAGGCCGCCGGATGCAATGTCATCCAGGGATTCCTGCACGGCAAACCGATGCCGCTCGCCAACATTGCAGTCAGCAGTGCTGCCTTCCGCCAAGCATCCTGAGCTTCTTGGGGCCTTGGCAATCCGCGATTGATTTCGCAGCACAAACATCTGGCAAAAAGCGTTTTCGCGTAAAATTGAAACTATCTGCGGCGGCCGAAGTTAAGGTTTGCCGCATAGTGTTTCCCGGAACCGGGAGATATGTATGTTAAAGGGCGAGCAAACCAGGCGGAGCTCATTTTTCAAAGCTGTCACGATATTGTCGTCCGGTTTCGGCGGCGGTGTCCTCGGCCTTTGGGCGCATACAACCGGAATCGGAATCGGTCACGGGGTCGAGGGAATTGCCGCTGCGACAATCATCACCGGTCTTTCCGCTTTGTCGGCGGCCGGTTGTGCACTCGCATTTTTCAGCGGCATTGATGCCCACGCTTCCGAAATCAGAACAGCTGCCGAGACCGACGGTCTGACCGGGCTTTACTCACGCAGCGCCTTTCTGGTCGAAGTGGCGCAATGCGGCGCCGCCGGCAAAAACGGCGGCAAGGCGAGCTACTTTCTCAACGTCGAAATAGACCGGTTCAAACAATTGAATGACGCCCTTGGTTACAGAACCGGCGATCAACTCGTTCAAACCGCAGCGGAGCGGATCAAAGAACACATGCCGCAATCCGCCATTATCGGCCGGCTTGCGATCAGCGAGTTCGGCATCATCCTCTCGGAAGACGACGCCCTGCCGACGCTTGAGATCATGTTAGACAAGCTGGCATCGGCACTGTGCGACCCCTACATCATCGAGGGCCGCCGTGTGATCATTTCGACGTCGATCGGCGGCGCTGAAGTTAACACGGATTATGCTGATTCCATCGGATTGCTGCGCAAGGCAAATCTCGCCGTTCACCGCGCCCGGTCACAAGGCCGTGGCAATTGGACGATGTTCGAACCCGAAATCGGCAGAGTCGCTGATCACCGCCGCTGGATCGAGGCGGAAATGCAAGTGGCGCTGGAGCGGCATGATTTCGAGCTCTACTACCAGCCGCAACTCGATCTGACGACTGGCAAGATCGCCGGATACGAGGCCCTCGTTCGCTGGCAGCATGCTGAAAAGGGCGCTGTTCACCCGATCGAGTTTATTCCAGTAGCCGAGGAAACTGGCATGATCGCACCGCTCGGCGACTGGGTTCTGCGCAAAGCCTGTTCTGACGCAAAGCACCTTCCCGATGACTGTTTTGTCGCCGTCAACCTGTCACCGGCGCAGTTCCTGCTCAGCGATATGGTTGAAGTCGTGCGTTCAGCCCTTGCCGAGAGCGGCCTGCCGGCGCGGCGTCTTGAACTTGAAATCACCGAGAGTCTCTTGATGGAAGATCGCGAAAAAACCGCGCTCATTCTTCGTGAGTTCGCCAAGATGGGTGTTTCGGTCGCCGTGGATGACTTTGGCACCGGCTATTCCAACCTGACTTATCTTGCCGATCTGCCGTTCCAGAAACTGAAGATCGACCGGTCATTTGTCAGCCGGATCGAGACCAATGGCAATACCGGCGCCATCATCTCGACCATTGTCGGCCTGTCGCGGGCGCTCGGCGTGAAGACCATCGCCGAGGGCGTCGAAAACGAGGCGCAGGCCACCATGCTCCGCGCTGCGGGATGCAATTCCGCCCAAGGCTATCTGTATGGAAGGCCGCTGCCGATCAGCACCAGGGAACCTCACTTCGCATTGAGGTCGGCGAGCCTGCACTGACGGGTCGTTCGCGCATTTGCGGACCCAAACCCGGCTTCTGCTTCACTTGACAGCTTCGATGATTTTGTATTGACGGTCTTCGTCGATCCGCGCGAACCTTCTGAAATTGGCCTGCAGCGTGTCTTCGTATGGCAGTTGCTTGTTGGCAACCATCATGAGGCGCCCACCGGGCTTGAGCGCCGCTGATGCTGCTTCAATGAAACGCTGGCCGATCACAAATTCGGCTTTGCGGCCCGAGTGAAAGGGCGGATTCATTACGACCACGTCGTAGGTTGAGGGCAGCCTCTCCTGCCGGATATCAAGCCAATGAAAACCGATATGACGCTCCCCTCCTGCTGCCATGAGGTTCTTACGTGCAGCTTCAAGTGACGCGTGATCGGCCTCGTAAAGATCGAGTGAGGTCACACCGGGGTTCCTCGCAAGCAATACCGCCGACAGATATCCCCAGCCCGCGCCAAAATCAGCGACACGCCCAGTCACGCCAGCCAGATGCTTGGCGAGGAAGTCTGAGCCTTGGTCGACGGACTTGTGCGAAAACATGCCGGGAGCGGTTTCAAATTTGGAATCCCCGAAAGAAACTGTCGAGACAGGATCAAGATGCGGCGATAGCCAATTTTCAGGACGCGAAAACCGGAAGACCTGCGCGTGGTTCTTTGAATGCGTCTGCTCAATGGCCACTAGCGCTGACATTTCTTTTCGCATCGCTTGCACGCCGGAGGTCTTCGCACCAGAAACAAGGATGGAGCCGCCGGCCAGAGTACGCTCGGTTGCGGCATAGATGTTTTGGCGGTTGAGGGTGCGGTGCTTGCCAAGCAGGATGATCGCGCCATTGCAGGCCTGCGACTCAACAGATGGCACCACGGCAAATCCGGCATTCTTCAGTTCCAAGAACGCCGGACGGAACCCTTGAACCGCCACCAGAACGTCCTGCCAGCGATGAAGTGGGGGATGCGGAAGCTCGGCGTTCAGAAACAGCCAGCGCTCCTCTACCACCGGAAACGGCAGGTCTCCGTTCTCGAACGGCAGGAAAAGCGTCTTGACCGCGCCACGTTCCATACCATGCCTCCAAAAAAAAGGGCGCGGAGTTACCCGCGCCCTCCTCTAACTCGATTCGCCGGATTTATTCAGCACTCGCAGCTTCGGCTTGTTCCTTGGTCATTTCCTTGCCGGTCGCCTGGTCAACAACTTTCATCGACAAACGCACCTTGCCGCGCTCGTCAAAACCCATCAGCTTGACCCAGACTTTCTGACCTTCCTTGACCACGTCGGTGGTCTTGTTGACCCGATCGCCGGCGAGTTGGGAAATATGGACCAATCCGTCCCGTGCGCCGAAGAAATTGACGAAAGCGCCGAAGTCAGCGGTCTTGACGACAGTGCCTTCGTAGATTTCACCGACTTCCGGCTCGGCGACGATGGAATGAATCCACTTGCGAGCCGCATCGATCTCCTTGGCATTTGACGAGGCGATCTTGATGGTGCCATCGTCCTCAATGTTGATCTTCGCGCCCGTCTTTTCGACGATCTCGCGGATGACTTTGCCGCCTGATCCGATGACTTCGCGAATTTTGTCGGTCGGGATGTTCATGACTTCAATGCGCGGAGCGAATTCGCCAAGCTCAGCGCGGCCCTCGGTCAAGGCATTGGCCATTTCACCAAGAATGTGAATGCGGCCGTCTTTCGCCTGTGTCAGCGCAACCCGCATGATCTCTTCGGTGATGCCCTCGATCTTGATGTCCATCTGCAAGGCGGTAATGCCGTTTGCGGAACCCGCGACCTTGAAATCCATGTCACCGAGATGATCTTCATCGCCGAGAATGTCGGAAAGCACCGCAAAACGCTCACCTTCCTTGATCAGTCCCATCGCGATGCCGGCGACCGGCCTTATCAGCGGAACGCCCGCATCCATCAGCGCCAGCGAGGTGCCGCAAACGGTTGCCATTGAGGAGGAGCCGTTGGACTCGGTGATCTCTGACACGGCACGCAATGTGTAAGGGAAGCTCTCCTTTGGCGGCAGCATCGGATTGATAGCGCGCCAGGCAAGCTTGCCATGGCCGATTTCGCGGCGGCCGGGTGATCCCATGCGGCCTGTTTCACCGACAGAATAGGGTGGAAAATTGTAGTGCAGCATGAAGGTGGCTTTGTGCATGCCGGTGAGTGAATCGACATATTGCTCGTCTTCGCCAGTGCCTAGCGTTGCCACAACAAGGGCTTGTGTTTCGCCGCGTGTGAACAGGGCTGACCCATGCGTGCGGGGCAGGATGCCGACCTCGGAAACAATCTTGCGAACAGTGGTCAGGTCACGGCCATCAATGCGGCTCTTGGTGTCCAGAATATTCCAGCGCACGATCTTTGCCTGAAGGCTCTTGAAGACAACGCCGATCTGCTCAGCGTTCCACATGGTCGCCTCCGCGCCATTTGGCAGGAAATGATCCTTGACTTTGTCCTTGGCGGCGTCGACGGCAGCGTAGCGGTCCTGCTTGTCGATGATCTTGTAGGCGGCGCGAAGGTCGTCCTCGACCAGTTTCAGCATTTGAGCCTCGAGCGCCGAATAGTCATTGGCGACGAACTCGCGAGCATCCTTTGCGGCGACTTCGGCGAGTTTGATGATGGCATCAATAACCGGCTGGAACCCTTTGTGGCCAAACATGACGGCGCCGAGCATGACGTCCTCTGAAAGCTCTTTGGCCTCGGATTCAACCATCAACACGGCATCGCCGGTTCCAGCAACCACGAGGTCCAACGCAGATTCTGGCATTTCGTCGAGATGCGGGTTGAGAATGTACTCGCCATTGACATAGCCGACGCGCGCACCGCCGATGGGGCCCATGAAAGGTACGCCTGAAATGGTGAGAGCTGCGGAAGCACCGATCAGCGAGATGATGTCAGGATTGTTTTCGAGGTCATGCTGGATGACGGTGATGACAACTTGCGTCTCATTCTTGTATCCGTCCGGAAACAAGGGACGGATCGGCCGGTCAATCAGCCGCGACACCAGCGTTTCGTTTTCGGAAGGCCGGCCCTCACGCTTGAAATAGCCGCCCGGGATCTTGCCCGCGGCATAGGTCTTTTCCTGATAATTGACGGTGAGCGGGAAGAAATCCTGGCCGGGCTTCGGCGACTTTGCAGAGACCACAGTGGCAAGAACCACAGTCTCTCCATAGGTGGCCATGACGGCGCCGTCGGCCTGACGGGCAATTTTGCCGGTTTCAAGAATTAGCGGACGGCCTGCCCACTCGATTTCAACACGATGTGTTTTGAACATTGTTTTTTCCTGTCTTGAGCCAAAGGGCCCGCGCGCTCAATGGCGCCGGGTTGGCTGCTTTCGTTGTGTTTCGAACACGTCACGGGCAAGACAGAAAGGAGCCCGAGTGTCGCTGCCGGGCCGCTTACAATCCTGCCCCATTCGGGTTCAGGGATCTCCGGAAGTCATTATCCGGAGGGTCGGGCACATTGCCCGCATGCAGAGAACGGCGGAGGCGCAACCTCCGCCGGACAATCTTGTTAGCGACGCAGACCGAGTGTGGTGATCAGCGTCTGGTAGCGGCCGGCATCAACGCGCTTCAAATAATCAAGCAGCGAACGACGCGTGGCAACGAGTGTCAACAGACCACGGCGGGAATGGTTATCCTTCTTGTGACCTTTGAAATGCTCCGTCAGGTTGGTGATGCGCTCCGAGAGGATCGCGACTTGAACTTCAGGAGAACCGGTGTCGCCTTCTTTGGTGGCGAATTGCTTGATAACTTCCTGTTTGCGTTCAGCAGTAATCGACATCGTACTATCCTTTCAAAAAGAGGATTGGGGCGCCCAATGCCGGGATGTCGTCCAGCACGGGCCATGAAAAGCAGGCGCATGGCGCGTTGCTGCGGGGCGTATAGGGCATAATGGCGGGAAATGGAAGGGGAAGTTCCGGTTGATCGCATTCGCTTGTTTTTTGTGCCTTTGATATATATTACATATATATGGAGCAGAATGTTGTTTGGAATGAAAGAAAGAACGACATGCTGAAAGAGCAATTCGGCTTTGGCTTCGAAAGGGTACTTTCCGCAATCAGTGAAGGAAACCTGCTTGACGAACGTGCCCATCCAAACAGGGATCGATACGGTCACCAGTTCCAGCTTGTGGTCAAAACTGATGACTATGCGTGGGTTGTCCCATTCGTCGCGAATGGAGACCAAAAGTTTTTCAAGACGCTCTTTCCGTCGAGAGTTGAAACCAAACACTATCTGGGAACAAGCCAATGACACAAAAGAAGTCCAGTGTTGCGCCCATAACTCAGGAAGAGGAAGAAGACCTCATCGCAAGCAGCGAGCGCGGTGAATGGGTCTCTGTCGGCAACATTGAAGAGCGGCGCGACTATTGGAAAAAACTCGCCGAAAACACACTGGCGGCTCGTCGTAAGCGTATTTCAATCTCGGTGCCGGAACTTGACCTGATGAAGCTCAAGTCCCGTGCCGCTGAGGAAGGCATGCCTTATCAGACACTGATCAATTCGATTCTGCACAAATATGTGAGTTAATTCATAGTCAGATAACCCTCGCGAACTCCATCACCCAATTCGTCTCCCAAGTCTGCCCGCCATCGGGAGAGAACGCCTGCTGCCAGCGGCAAGAGCCGGGTAAAATATGCGACCACAGAAAGCGGACTTTGATCGGCACGCCCTGAAAAACATCATCTGCCAGAAACGTTCCCACTCCATCCTTGAAGCTGCCGACCACTGGGACATCGAGCACATGCGGGTGGCGGGCGTCGAGCCACCAGATGGCCCATAAGCCTGTACCGGCATCGAAAGAGCGCAGGGCGATGGCGCGGTAGGCGCCGTCTGGAAATCCGATGACATTGTCTTCAACATTGCCGCCGCCGCCCAGGATCGGCTGGGTAGAGCTTGTGCCTTCAAACGTCTCCCAGTCATCGCTGTTCTTAAGCCGCTCCTTAAGTCTCCTGTGCTGAACTTTCCATGCGCCAAACTCGAAATCAAAGTCGCTCACGGGCCGATTCGACATTGTCTGTTTCTCCAAGTTCATTCGGGCAAGATCGGCGCTCGCAATTGCAATCCGGTCCCGTTAAGCATCAGGGAGCTTCAACCTATCATGACAGGCTGCCAAAGCGTGTCAGGAATGAAGTGGCGCAAATTCTGGCGCGGAGCTTGTGGGCTGCGCTAAGCTTCTGGCGCGATTTTCCGCCCTGCCAGCATCAGCACTCCTGCCCCAACCAGACCCGACGTCACCGAGCCCATCAGCACGCCGATCTTGACGGCATTGGCCAACGCTTCCTGCCCCGGGAAAGCCAAGAGACCGATAAACAGGCTCATGGTAAAACCGACGCCGCACAAGATGCTGACACCATAGACCTGCAGCCATGTCGCATCGCGGGGCGGTTCGGTGATGCCCGAGGCGACGGCGATCCTGGTGAAGGCGAAGACGCCGATCTGTTTGCCGAGGAAGAGACCCACAGCGATGCCGAGCGTCACCGGATGAGCAAGCTGCGGCAAGCTGATGCCTGCAAGAGAGACACCCGCATTGGCAAAACCGAAGAGCGGCACGATAAGAAAGGCAACCCATAGGTGGAGGCCATGTTCAAGCCGGTGCAGGGGCGATTGATCCTCGTCGCCCGCAGGAATTGTCAGGGCCAGAACCACGCCGGACAATGTGGCGTGAACTCCGGATTCGTGCATGAAATACCAGAGCACCACCCCGAGCGGCAAATAGAGCGCGAGGCGTTTGACGCCGAGCAGGTTCAGGGCAATCAATGCCAAAGTCACGACAGCCACACCAGCCAATGCCCAAAGATGAATTTGGGCGGTGTAGAAAATCGCGATGATGACCACGGCGCCAAGGTCATCAATGATGGCGAGTGCGGCAAGAAAGATCTTCAGCGACACCGGTACGCGCTTGCCGAGCAGCGCCAGGATGCCGAGGGCGAAGGCGATGTCGGTCGCGGCGGGGATTGCCCAACCCCTCAGCGTTTCAGGCGTCGAAAGGTTCAGGGCCACATAGAACAGCGCCGGAATGATCATACCGCCGGTCGCGGCAATTGCGGGCAGTGCACGCTGCTTCCAGGTTGCGAGTTCGCCGCCGACGAATTCGCGCTTGATCTCGAGGCCGACCAGCAAAAAGAATATCGCCATCAGTGCATCATTTATCCAATGCAGCACTGACAGTCCCCCGACATAAGAATGGAGTATGCCGAAGTAGGTCTGTGCAAAGAGCGAATTGGCGATGAGCAAGGCCAAAGCGGCCGACACCATCAAAACCACGCCTCCCGCAGCTTCACTGTCGAGAAACTCTCTGATCGATGTGGAAAGCCGCAAGGGTAGGTTCATAAAGTTTGTCCAGACACAGGCGAAGTTAAGGGCATTGCGGCAGAGATGAAGATAACGCCGCAATCAACCTGTGCAACCAAGCAGGCAGGTTTTACACAAACCCTTGCATGATCCAAAGCCCTTCTTTGAATTGCTGGCCGGCTCCAAATCTTTGTTCCTGCGCGTTAGAGCGCATCAGCATTTCACCGAAACGCAGATGCACTCTAAGTTACTGAATTGTCGCGTTGTCCTGTGCTTTTGATGATTCCATCAAAAGCGGAAACGCTTGAGTCATTCATCGTTGCTTTGAATCGCTGACTGTCTCTGACTATTTTTTTTGCGCATTTCCGGACGGAAAACCGGTTCCCAGTTTTTGCTGGAAGTGCTTGTCATATTTCCTGCAACGCAAGGGAAATCGGCGTCAGGATGGCGACTTGGTGCTGGACTCATTTGCGCAAGTGCAACGCGTCGAATGGGACACGTTTTTGTTCTTCTTCGGCATCATTTTCGCAATCGGCGGGATGGGCGGCATTGATGGGACAAGCCAAGGCGATCTATACGTTTTCGAGCCAATTGAAATGGTCATAAACGGTCACGCCTGGCCATGCTGCGAGGATACTCGTTCATCCCGTGGCCAATTCACAGCTGTTTTGACCTGAAATTCAGCCCTCGTCCTCTTCGCATTTAAGGTAAGGATCAAATACCCAACCGATTGTATTGTCTTCCGCCAGCCGCTCGACGCCGTACCACTTTTTTCCCTTGACCATCTGCTCGTCGTAAGGACGCACCCGCACACCATTGTCCCATGAGCCATAAATATCGCCATTGGGTGACTCACGGACATTGAGCGGCGTGCCAGTCGGATCGGCGACCGTGCAAACCTTGCCGAGGGCGTCGGATCCATCGCATGTCAGATAGTCGCCGAACACATAGCCCGAGGCTTCACTGAATTTGGACACCAGCGCCCATTTCTTGCCGTTGACTTCCTTGTGCTCGTTGAACTCGACGAGCTCCCCTTTTTTCAAGGTCGACAGAATCTTGCCATTTGGCCCGTCGCGAACATTCAGCGGTGTCCCTGTCGGATCGACAACGGTGCAGACCGGCGCGCCGCCGCACGTGAGCGCGACCGATGTGAGTGAAAGTAAAGCGAGAACGGCAAGCGGGAGAACGCGCATATGGTTTTTCCATGAAGACTGGCCGAAGCGCCCGACAACGAGCCTAGAGGAAAAGCCATCTTCGTAAAGGTTGATTATTTGAAGACGCGCTTCGGGTGGAATTCACCATGCTTGATCTCACCAATCGCCAGTAATTTGCCCTTGGCGGTGACATAGGCCGGATTGGCGTCAACCGGCGCGTCGCGGCCCCGGATGATTGCGGGATTGCCCATGCGGATGCGATGCGCGGCTTCATCATTGAGTGCGACATGCGGCAGCGAGGCAAGTGCGGTGTCAGAAGCTTTGAGAAGGACGTCAAGGGGCTGGAATGCTTCTGTGGAGAGGGCGCCAAGTTCGGGTCGCGCTTCAATACTTGCCAAGACCTTTCGAGCGGCCTGCGCCAGCTGCTCTTGCGTTACGGCAAGGCGTTCATCATATGGCGCAACCGAGATACGGCGCAGGTCCGCGACGTGACCGAAGCAGCCGAGCAGGCGGCCCATGTCGCGGGCGAGCGAGCGGACATAGGTGCCCTTGCCGCATTCCACCACGAAACGAGTGGAATCTGCGTTGGGACAGGACAGAATCTCGAGACGGAAGACTTCGACCTCGCGGGGAGCAATCACGACATCCTCGCCGTCGCGGGCAAGATCGTAGGCGCGGGCACCGTTGATCTTGACGGCGGAAAATTGTGGCGGAACCTGCCCGATTGTGCCGGTAAACTGGCTGAGAAGAGCCTCGATGTCTGCAGGCTCCGGACGCCTTCCGGAACTTTGGACGACATCGCCTTCCAGGTCGTCAGTCGAACGCTCCTGTCCCCAAGCAACTGTGAAGAGATAAGTCTTGCGCTGATCCATGAGACAGGAAACAGTTTTGGTCGCTTCGCCCAAGGCTATCGGCAAGACACCGGTTGCCAGTGGATCAAGCGTGCCCGCATGCCCGGCCTTGTCCGCGCGAAACAGGCGTTTGATCAGCGCGACTGCTTCTGTCGACCCCATACCGTGTGGTTTGTCAAAGACCAGCCAACCGGAAACGGGGCGCTCGGGGCGCTTGCGTCTTTGGTTCATTTATCAGCGTCCGAATCTTCCTCCGGGCTGACTTCGACAATCGGGCGCTGGGTATCCTGCACGACCTCCGGCTTGCGCAGAAGCGTGTCGATTTTGGCAAAATTTTCGAAGCTTGTGTCAGCGCGGAAATGGATCATCGGCATGGAGCGCAGCTGGCGCACAGCCGGGCCGAGCGCGCCGCGGATGAAACGGGCGTGCTTGTTGAGAGCGGCGACCACCGGCGTGGCATCCTTGATGCCCAGAGGCATGACAAAGGCGGTCGCGCGCGTCAAATCCGATGACATGCGCACCTCGGAGACCGAAATAACCGTCGTCTCGATCACAGGATCAATGATCTCCTGCCGCTGGAGAATTTGCACCAGCGCATGGCGCACCATTTCGCCGACGCGCAGCATGCGCTGTGTGGGTGCGTTACTGGCCATGACTGTCCTTTCAAGCGGCCGTTACAGCGACCGCTTGATTTCTTCGACACGGAAGCACTCGATGACGTCGCCAGCGCGTATGTCTTCGTAGTTTTCGAAGGCCATGCCGCATTCCTGGCCGGTTTGGACCTCCGCAACCTCGTCCTTGAAGCGCTTGAGCGTCTTGAGCTTGCCCTCGTGGATGACCACGTTGTCGCGCAGGAGACGCACGCCCATGCCGCGTTCGACCTTGCCGTCCGTGACACGGCAGCCGGCGACCTTGCCGACCTTGGTGATGTTGAACACTTCGAGGATTTCGGCGTTGCCAAGGAATGTCTCGCGACGCTCCGGCGACAAGAGCCCCGACATCGCTGCTTTCACATCGTCGGTGAGATCATAGATGATGTTGTAATAACGAATCTCGATGCCTTCTTTGGCCGCCGCGTCACGTGCCTGTGCGTTGGCGCGGACGTTAAAGCCAATGATGGCGGCGTTGGACGCGGCAGCGAGACTGACGTCTGATTCAGTAATGGCGCCTGCACCGGAATGAATAATTCGGGCCCGTACTTCGTTCGTCGAAATTTTGTCAAGCGCGCCCGATATGGCTTCAATCGAACCCTGTACGTCGCCCTTGATCAGCAACGGAAATTCCTTGGTTCCGGCCGATGACAATTGCGTCATCATTTGCTCGAGGGAACCGCGCGAGCCTGCCTGCTTTGCGACGGCCTTCTCGCGGTTCTTGTGCTGACGGTAATCCGATATCTCACGGGCGCGGGCTTCGCTGTCGACAACAGCGAGGCGGTCGCCTGCCTGTGGCGGACCCTGCAAACCGAGGATCTCAATCGGCATGGACGGCAGAGCTTCTTTGACCTGTTCGCCCTTGTCGGTGACCAGTGCGCGCACGCGGCCCCATTCGGAACCGGCGACGATGATATCACCGATCCTGAGCGTGCCAGCCTGTATAAGCACCGTTGCCACAGAACCACGGCCGCGATCGAGCTTTGCTTCGATGACGACGCCTTCGGCCGGACGGTCCGGATTTGCTTTCAGTTCGAGCACTTCGGACTGAAGCAGGATGGCTTCGAGCAGTTTTTCCAAACCAGCGCCGGTTTTGGCCGAAACTTCAACGTCCAGCGTTTCGCCGCCCAAAGACTCCACAAACACTTCGTGCTGGAGGAGACCAGTGCGAACCTTTTGCGGGTCTGCATCGTGTTTGTCGACCTTGTTGATGGCGACGATGATCGGAACGCCGGCAGCCTTGGCATGATTGATCGACTCAATCGTCTGCGGCATGACGGCATCATCTGCAGCCACAACAAGAATGGCAATGTCTGTGGCTTGGGCACCGCGGGCGCGCATCGCAGTAAACGCGGCGTGACCCGGAGTGTCGATGAACGTGATCTTGTGACCGTTGCGTTCGATTTGGTAAGCGCCAATATGCTGCGTGATGCCGCCGGCTTCTCCTGACACAACATTGGTCTTGCGGATGGCATCAAGCAAGGAAGTCTTGCCGTGATCAACATGGCCCATGATGGTGACTACCGGAGCACGGGATTTCATGTTCCCTGCGTCATCGACGACGTTGAAGAAGCCTTCCTCGACGTCTGAATCGGCAACACGTTTGACTGTGTGACCAAATTCATTGGCAAGAAGTTCCGCCAAATCAGCATCAATAATGTCGCCGGGGGTCATCATCTGACCCTGCTTCATCAGGTATTTTATCAGATCGACCGAACGCTCGGACATGCGCTGCGCCAGTTCCTGAATGGAAATGGTTTCCGGCAGGATAACTTCGCGGGCGATCTTTTCACGCACTTCCTGCATTTGCGAACGGCGGAACTTTTCCTGACGGCGGCGCGTGGCAGCCATGGAGCGTGCGCGTGAGTCGGAATCATCCGTTGTCAACGCCGTGACGACTGTCAGCTTGTGGCGATGATCAGGCTCGGCAACTTTGGTCTTTGGAACCCGGACTTCTGCCTTGGGCGCGGCTCTTGCCGATGAAAAACCGCTAGGGCCGCGTGCTCCGGAAGGTCCTCGACTGGAGCGGGAATCATCCATGTCGGACATTGGGCGGCGAACGCCTGGCCGCTGTCCGATAACCGGTTCCTCGACGCCTACCTCGACAGATGGTGCGCGGCGGCGAGCCTCGTCTTCGGCCCGGCGCTTCAGTTCAGCCTCCGCCTTGATGCGGGCTTCTTCTTCGGCTTGGCGGCGGGATGAGTCCTCGGCCTCACGCTTGCGCAAAGCCTCGTCCTGATTGCGGCGACGCGCTTCGTCGACAACGCGCCTGCGTTCATCGTCATCACGGAAATTGGCGCCTTCGAGGGCGCGGCGGCGCGCCGCCATCTCGTCATTGGAGAGAACGTTCAGCACCATGCCTATGTTGGACGGCTTCGGCGGGGCTGCCGGCCGGGCTGGCTGCGCTGCGAGCTGCGGTGGATTCTGCCGCGCGACAGTCGGAGCGGGGGCAGGCTGCGGCCGGACGGCCAGCGTAGACAAAGGCCTGGCTTCCGTTGGAGAAGCATGCTCGGGCTTCTCATCTGGTCTCGAAAACTTGCGCTTCTTGGTCTCGACAACTACGGCTTTGGTGCGGCCATGACTAAAGTTCTGCCGAACGGTGGACTGTTCGATCCCCGGGCGCTTCAGTGTCAATGTAGGCTTTGACGTTACGCTGAGCGTCTTGTCATCACCTGATTTCGTATCGTTCATTCAGTTTCCTTCACGGCGTCGATCGTCGTTTGCGCCTTATCAATGGCCTCTAGTTCCCGGTAGCGGGCAAGAAAGGCGATACGTTTTGCGAGGTTTTCTCCCGCAGAACCACAAAGAGCGGCTGCATGTATCACATTTGTGCTTCCCAATGCCAAATCCATTTGAGCAGTGGTAAACAGCGCGAGCGACGGGATAACAGGTCCGCCGCCATATGCAACCGCTTTTCGCGCCTGATCCAGTTTGCGAACGCCGTCGGCAGCTGCCTCCAACGCGTGCGTGACCATAATTGCTCCGCCGGAACGTATGGCTGCCTCGACCTTTGCAGAACCTGTGGTGACCTGCCCTGCCTTGCGGCTCA
>JANNRN010000110.1:0-9787 GCA_031401375.1 Phyllobacteriaceae bacterium
CTATGCAGCAATCTCGCCACAAATCGACCGCCCAGGCCGCCAACTACTACAATGACGCCACCCGCAAGCTCGGAAAAGCCGCGCGGCTGATGAGTTAGAGCGCCAAGACACCGATAGGTCGCAACCGCCGCTGCAAGTCGATGTTTTGTCGCATCGGTTGTGCGAAAAACCGCACACACTTTTCCACACGATGCTCTAACCCTTTGTTTAAGCATCACATTTTCTCAAAACCGGTATCCGCTCTTGGGCTTGTTGCTGCAGCCGGTGTCGACTGCCGCGCGTAAAGCGCCTCCAGCATCGGCCAAACCGAGAACTTTCCGGCCCGGGCCTTTTCCGACAAGACCCGCAAATAGCCGCCGGGCGAGCGGATCGCTTCGGCACGCTCCAATATGGCCGCAACCGCAATGGCGGCGCTGGTCTCGCCGAGATCGGCTTGCGCCTTTTGCCAGGCATCCGGCGATATTCCGAGCATGGAGCGCACAAGTCCTGCGGTCGCGGCGACATCGTGCCAATTGCGGATGCCATCCCTGGCATAGGTTTCAAGCAGCGGACAGGCGGTCAGCAAATAGGCGAGCGGCACGGAGGCGGCTCGTTCGCGCCGGCTTATTTGACGCTGATCTATCCCGATTTCCGGATCAATCTGCCAACCTTTCCAAGCCGGCTCACCGGGTTTTGGCTTCTTGTTTTTTTCTTGGCGGTTTTCAATATTGTCATCTGTATTTGAATTCTGAATATGGCGCTCAAAATCGAAGTCATTGGCGCTCAATTCTTGATCCGAGAGACTGTCGAGCCAAGCATTTTCGACTTCCGCCTGAAGCCGCGCAAGGCCGTCGCGGCGCGATGAAAGCGTCTCAAGCGCTGCGTCGCGCGCCAGCCTCAAGGACAGGGCTGCAAGGCGCTGGGCAAACCCCTCCCAGTCCCCTACCCTGTTCTCGTGGCTTGCCGTCTCAACAAGCTTGCCGATATCGCGCTGGTGTATGGTGATCTCGCCCCGCAGCTGGCTTCTGACGCGCATTTCGGCCTTGACGTGATCGCTGGCCTCAAAAATCGCCGCAGCGCTCAGCGCAAGCGGCGCCAGGTCAAAGCCAAATGCCGTCTCGACCTCACCTGAATCGCCGCGGCGGCAATAGCGCTTGCCGTTCGGGCTGTCCCGCCGCAAAATGAGGTCCGCTGCAACCAGCGCGGCCAAGTGGCGGCGCAAGGTGGCAGGCGCCATGCCATTTGTGCGGGCCGAAAGCTCTGCATTGGATGGAAACACGATCATGTCGCGCGAGGCGTCCAATTCCTTGCCCGGCAAAACGCTGACCAGCGCCTCAAGGACGGCGATGGTGCGGTCGGACAGGGCAAAGCGCGTGCGTGCCTCGCCGAGCGCGCGTATGACCTTCCATTTGTCAGCCCTGCCGCTGTCATTGCCCCCCTCGCCCTGCGCCGCAATCTCCTCGCGCCGCCGGCGCACACGCTCCTGCAGGGAAAAAATGGTCGAGCGCATGGGTGCGCCGCCAAATGGCGTCGTTGCAAAATTCTCTGTCATGGTCTCTTTCCTTGCTCAAAGGCAACAAAAGTCCCTGCCGGAACGCGCCCGACTCTTGACAAGATTCAACGGAAGTGATTCTCTGTGATTGCTACATCTTAAGAGGGCTTCCTGAATGGCGACGTTCTGGGGGCCTTTTTATTTGCCGGATTGGCATCCTTTCAAAATGGGTTTCTAAACGCAACGAAGCCGCCCTCACACGGCGGCAAACCTGAACTCAAGCGCCGGTCCTTTTGCGGAATGCGGCGAGCAGCACGGGCAATATCTCAGGCAATTGCCCGGCCAGATAATCAGCAAAGCCCTTGTCGCTCCCCTCCGGCATATCGATCAACGTTGAACCGCCCTTGCGTCTCACTGTTGCGAACCGCCTGCCATCACTGGCAACGATCTCTTGGTATTGGGCCGCCAAGGCTGTCTGCCGGCTCAGGCGATCAAAGATCATTGCAAAGCGCCGGTCTGAACCTGCCGCCTGAAAAGCCGCAGACGACGCCTCGTCCTCCGCCTTGAAACGGGCGGCCTCGGATGCGAGCAGCGCGCCCATTGCCATCCAGCGCGGCCGTCCGGCCTTTGGCGACGGGCCGATCGCCCGCGCCAAAGCTTCGGGAATGGCTTCGGCGACCTGAACAAGCCGGGACATTTCGGTCTTGTCGACGCATAGCGCCTGCTGCGCCGCGATACGGTCGAATCCCTGCTGCAGCATGGCCCGCGCAAAGAAAGCCCGTTCGATGAAAGACAAATCGCGCCGTTCGGCATTCTCCTTGCCTTGCGCCATGAAAAGTTCGGCGTCGCTGAGCGTGCGCACGATAGCCTTGACCGGCAGACCAAGCTGGCGAGCCACGCGGATGCGCCGGTGCCCATAGGCGGACTGGAACCAGCCCTGCCCCGCTTTTGCAGGATCAGGATGCGGACGAACCAGAACCGGGACCTGCTGCCCGTTCGTCCTGAAGCTTTCAACAAGGGCGAGATAGTCTCCATCGCCATCGGCGCCGAGGCTGAGGCGGTCCGACACGGGCGACGGTTCAATCCTTGCCGCGTCCAGTTCGACGACGCGCTCGCCGTCAGCGATCGTCTGGGTCAATCGCCGGGCTTCATCGACCTCGCGGGTCAGGTTCCCGAGCGAGAGACCCATGGCTTTCACCGCGCCGGCCGGCGTCCTCTTAGGCGCTTCCAGGGGCGGTTCTGCCGCGGGGTGCTGCGGTGAAATGGACGCGCCTGCCGCCCCTTGCGTCACTCCGGGTTCAAAAAGGGCTTTCAGCTGCTCCTTGCGACTCACCATGGCCATCCTCCTTCGGCGCCATACTGGTGCGAACATTCAAACAGGGGGATAGATTCTTTCACGCCACCCTCCCCCAGGAACGCAAAATCAGGGTTTCGATCTCGAAGTTGACAGCTGTCAACGCCTCCATGGCGCGATCATAGGTCATGCGGGAGAAATTTTCCCGGCCGACCTCATACAGCGTCTGCTTGGTCAGCCCGGCATCCGAGATCGCCGTGGTTTTCACCATGGGCGCAGTCAGCACCCGGTCGCCGAAATTGGCCCTCAGAAATGCGGTAATCTGGGTCTGCGGCCCGTCATTGGGCTCATAGCGCGTGACCAGATAGCGCAGAAAATCGAAATTGAGCTGGCCTCCCGCCGCGCGCACCACCGCAAGCAGATCGGCGGTCATGAACAGAAACTGGCTCATCGAGGCCACATCAAGCATTTGCGGATGCACGGTGACCAGCACCGAGGTCGCCGCGCAGAGCGCGCCCAGTGTCAGAAAACCCAATTGCGGCGGGCAATCGATCACCACGACGTCATAGTTGGCGGTAACCGTGCTCAAAGCCGATTGGAGCCGTGCAAAAAACATGTCCTGCGGCGCGGCGCCCGCCCTGCCCGTCTGTCTGTCGGCCAAATGCTGCGGTGTGGCATGCTCAAATTCCTGCAGCTCAAGATTTCCCGGAATGAAATAAAGTCCGTCAAAATAGGTCTTGCGAATGATCGAGCTCATGGCAACACGGTCCTCGTCATAGCGCAAAGCGCCATAAACCGTGTCATTGCCGGTCAGATCCAATTCCGGCTGATAACCGAAAAGCGCCGAGAGTGACGCCTGTGGATCAAGGTCAATGGCGAGCACCCGGTAGCCCCGCAGTGCCAGATATTGCGCCAGATGCGCCGTTGTGGTGGTTTTGCCGGAGCCGCCCTTGAAATTAGTGATGGCCAGCACCTGACATTGCTCGCCAGCTGTTTCATCGCGCGTCTTGAGATAGGCCCTGGCCTTGGCGCCGCCCTGACCGGCCAAGTGCCGTCGCAAGGCATTGATGTCAGCCAGCGAATAGAGCCTGCGGCCGGCATTGCCGGTCTCGGGCTGCGGACCTTCGCCGGAAATCGACAACTGTCGCAAATAGCCGTCGCTGACGCCGATCAGCCGGGCGGCCTCGCCAGAGGAAAACGAGCGCAATTGTTTTTGCGCCAATGGCGGAAAAAACCGGTTGCGCATGGCCGACAATTGCGCCGAAAGCGCCGCCGCATCCGCCGCAATCTGCTCATCAGCGGGAAGGGCAGGGGAGGCGAGGCCATCCGCAGGCATATGTGCAATTGCGTTCACGCAGCGCCCTATCGAGAGGTCAATTGTCCAGAATCATGTCAGCCAAACCTATCATGTCCAACACCCGCATGGCGATAGTGACACGTATTTCGGCATTTACGCTTCACATCAACTTTTACGCTGAAATCCGTAGGCAACATGATGAGGGAATCGAGTCGTGTCAACAAAAAGAGGGTTAACGGAAATTAACCATTTTGCAAAACCACGCGGAAAAATCTGCGGGGCAGGGCGGATAAGGGGCGCGCGCAATATCGAGGCTCAAAATGTTGACATCTGTCAATTTCGCACTTGGCATGTTTGAAGCGATGCAACAGCTGGGGAGATAATCCAGCATAGGGCACAGATCTTTGGAATTTGACGCGCAACGCGTCATCTCGGAACCAATGGCCGCTCCAAGAGTTCAATGCCATTGCATTTAATTTCAAAAGTTTTTCCAGGGGGTCTTTGAAATGCCTGCAACGGGCAGAAAATCTCAGGCGACCAATGCGCGGGACCTGCACACCTCGAGGCCGCTTTGGGCTGCCACTCGGCAAATCAATGTTGAAAGCGCTAAAACTCCTGCCCGGCGCAACTACGATGTCGTCATCATTGGCGCCGGCATCAGCGGGTCGCTTTGCGCGCAAGCAATGGCCAATGGCAAACGCTCTGTTCTGGTAATTGATTGGCGCGAACCTGTTCGCGGCTCAACGCTGGCAAGCACAGCAATGATACAGCACGAAATAGATGTCCCACTGCACCAGCTTATTCACGCGATTGGCAAGGAAAATGCTGGGCGAGCCTGGCGACGGTCAATCCGATCTGTAGACGCGCTGGTCAATCTTGTGAAGGAACTCGAGATTTCCTGCTCTATGGAACGCAAGAAGACACTGTATCTTGCGGGCAACCAGTATGGATCTCGCGCCCTAAAGACAGAAGTTGCTGTAAGAGATGCCTTGCACATTAAAGCAGAATTTTGCAATGCCGCCAGATTAGTCAGTGAATTTGGAATTGAACGCAGCGGTGCAATCATTTCTGCGATGTCAGCTTCTGCCAATCCGGCTCAGCTTGCCGCCGGCATGTTGAGAGCCGCACAAGAGGGTGGCGCCGAGCTGGTGTCGCCGCTCGGTATCACGGATTTCGAGGAGACGAATAACGGAGTTGTATTGGCCACAAGCGCGGGCAAACTGCTGACCGGAGAGCACGTGATCTTTGCGTCTGGGTATGAATTCCTCAGGGGGCTGGAAAGCAAATCTCACCAAGTGATTTCAACCTGGGCGCTAGCCAGCGAACCCGGAATAGCCTACCCAAGCTGGCTCGATGAATTTTTGGTTTGGGAAGCGTCCGACCCATACCTCTATTTCCGAACTACATATGACGGCCGTATCATTGCCGGCGGTGAGGACGAAGCTGATCCCTTGGCCCATAAGGACGTTGCCAAGGGCAGGCGCAAGACGAAAATGATTGCAGAAAAGCTCCACGCGCTCGCAGGTGTGGAAATTGGCAAACCGGCCTACACTTGGGCCGCGCCATTCGGGACGACCACTACGGGACTGCCCTTCATCGACACGCTTTTTGGTCACAAGCATGTGCATGCGGTGATGGGTTTTGGCGGCAACGGCATCACCTTCAGCATGATCGCGGCACAGATTATGACTTCGCTTGTTGAAGGGAACCCTGATCCAGACCGCGATCTGTTCCGCTTTCCCAATCACTAGAGCGCATCGGCATTTCACGGAAACGCAGATGCGCTCCACGTTATTGAATTGTCGCGTTGTCCTGTGCTTTTGATGGAATCATCAAAAGCGGAAACGCTCTAATGTTCTAGGCTCTGAGATTTTCAGCAGATGTGCTGAGTAAATTCATATGGTTGATGTCGCCTGCCGATTTCCCGGCTGCGGGTTCAGCCGGATCAATTGACGCTTGATGCACGCAATAAGCCACGGCTTCGGCCAGAGTTTTCACCCGGTCGGGAACAATTCCGGCAATTTCCGCCAGCCGCGCATTGTCATCGCCATGCTTCCAGAACGCGCCGAGAAAGCGCGCGTGCGGCAGGATACGCCGCAGGCGGCGGACCAGAAATTTCAGGTAGGCGCCGCGATGATCGATATCGAAAATGGAAATGCACACCAGTTTGGTGTCGTTGACTGTGGCGCTCTGCATGTGGGCAGCCGACACGTCCGCCATGGTCATCAGTTTCGGGCTGAAGCCTTGTTGGCGCAGCAGCTGCATGAGCACGATCGCCGCAAGTTCGTCGAGTGCCGAATGGCCGGCAATGCAGGTGACCGCGCCCTCAGCCCGCCAGTCTTCGGGAATTTCGAGGGTGGCCGCGTTTGCGTCAATGCCTGCCGCCCTCTGGTCCGCAAGCGCGTCGATCATGTTGAGCGCCGTGTCGCGGATATCGGGCAGGCGCGAGGCGTCCAGTTTCCGCAGATCGGCGTCCGTTTGCGCCAGCCGCAGGCCTTCCATCACCACGTCGTCGTAATACTCGGTGACCGATTTATCCTTCAGCAGCTTCTCTGCGTGCTCCGCCGCCTCGTGGGGATCGTCGGCCAGCATCCGCTGATAAAAGCTTTCGGCGGGCGTCAGCGGCGGCGTGTCGCCGAGCAGCACGTGGAGAAAATTGAGGCCATCCACATGCCGGCCGAAGACCACCAGAACCGCCGTCAGGGGAACGGCGAGAAGCAGCCCGATCGGCCCCCACAAAAGGGTCCAGAATGCGGCGGCCAGTAGGATGGCGAGGACCGACAAACCGGTCGACGTGGCCTGTAGCCATGACTCCACTACGAGATTCATGAAGCCTTCGGCGATCAGGTAGAGGGCCACGACAGCGCCCAGCATCATCCAGCCGGGATCGACCGCCGCCGCCAGCACCACGGGGATCGCCGCGGCGATGAAAACGCCCACCATGGGCATGAAACGCAGAAGCGTGGCGATGATGCCCCACAGGATCGGGTTCGGAATTCCGATGGCCCAGAGGCCAAGACCGATCGCGCCGCCAAAACCCGCGTTCATCAGCACGAGACTCAAAAAATATGAACTGAGCCGCCGTCCGGCATCGTCGAGCGCCACCGTCGTCTTCTCGAGATCGTGCACGCCGAGAAGCCGAATGGCGCGGTCGCGCACGTCGGTCTGCTTGAGCAGCAGAAAGATGACGAATATGATGATGATGCCCGCCGTCGCCAGCGGCGACAGCGCAACCGCGATGATCCCGGAGATTTGCTGAAGCGCGGTGGGCGGCGGGGCATGGACTTCCACCGGAATAGGGCCATTGGCACGCTGTGCCAGCTCGCCGCTGCGGGGTTGCGCGATCACCGGGCCCTCGGCGTGACCTTTCTCGAGTTCTTTCTGCAGATCCCTTAGGGTATCGCCGGCGCGCTCGATGGCGCCGCCCTTGCCGCCGGTAAAGCTGCTGATCGTCTTGACCTTGTCCCTGAGAGCCGCCTGATAACGCGGAAGTTCGGTTCCAAGTTCGGTTACCTGACGGGTGACGATAGCGCCGACGAAGAAAATGATCGCAAAGGTCAGCAAAACCGTCACACCGACGGCGACGCCGTGGGGCACACGGCGGCGGCGCATGAACTGGACGACGGGAGACAAGGCAAAAGCCAAGAGGACCGAAATGGCCAAGGGCACGAAAAGTTCGCTGCCGAAATAAAGCGCCACGATGATGATGACGGCGATGACGGCCTTTTCAAGCACGCTGCCGCCGAGGTTGTTGGCGCGATACGTGTGCTTAGGTTGCGTTGCGCGGATGATCTGTGCCATCGTGATTCCCCAGCTTTTGATATCGGCCACCGCACCTGGCTCGGCTCAAAAACCTTGATCCGCCATTTCGCCGGTTTGGGCAAGCCCGCTGCCCGGCTGCGAAACCGGAAAGGAGAGGCAGCGGCGTCTCTCCCTTGAGGATTCCAAAATCGCTATGCGGCCGCTTTTTGGTTCACCGAAGAATCGGCCAGCCGCGTGAGGTGTTGGTCGGCGGCCTGTTCCTCGTCGAGCGTCTCCTGCAGCACGGCCTTGGCCTTGTCCAAGCCCAATTCACCCGCCCAGCAGGCAAGCGTGCCATAGCGCGCGATCTCATAGTGCTCGACGGTCTGGGCCGAGGAAATGATTGCCGCATCGCGGGTGTGATCGTCCTCGATCTCGGCGACGACCGCGTCGGCCTCCTTCAGCAGTCCTTCCAGCGCTTCGCATTTCTTCGCCACCGGCTTTTTGCCGATGGCGGCAAACACTTGTTCCAGCCGCTCGACATGAACCACGGTCTCCTCAAGATGGCCTTGGATTACCGCTTTCAATTCCGGCGAAGCTGCCGTCCTGGCCATCTTCGGAAGCGTCTTCACCAGCTTCTTCTCGGCGTAGTAGATATCCTTCAGGGTTTCATGGAACAGGTCGTCCAAAGTCTTGACAGCCATGTTGGCCTCCTATTTTACGTGGTGCAATTCTGTCTGGTTCTCCAAACAGGCTGGACTGGGCGCCCGCGCAGGACCCCACTGCTAGAACCCACATCGCAAGTGATGGTTCCGTAAGTCGCGTAGAATAGTTTGGCCAAGAGGGAACGATTGTCCGGATGCCGCGTTTCGCAAATGAGCTGAATCACTCGGGAGAAACGTCATGCGTGGAATGCTTCTGTGGCTGGTCGGCATCCCCATTCCGATCATCATCGGTCTCTATCTTTTCGATTTCCTGTAGTGCCACTCCACCAAACCGGTTGGGACACTGGGATTACTGGACTGCACTCCAAAAGTGAGACCCGGTAATATCGGGACCGTTAAATTAACCGGGGTCCTGATCGGTGCCGGGTACGGTAGTCGACAATCGAATGCGAGCTTCTTAGAGACAGGCCGCTCGCGCCGAATTTTATGCCGCCTGGAGGCGGTGCTTCACAGCCGGTTCAATGGTCACTTTGCTCCCGCGATTTATGAGACGCAGACGCGCAGCAGATTTAACGACGTAGCGCCCAAAATGCCGGCTAATTTCTCAATTCGTGAAAGACCTCTATCGATCATGGAACTTTCCTTTCGTTGAAGCGTTCGCTGCCAAAGGACAAAAATCGTGGAACACTTTGCGGCAATGATGCTCTTGATATCATGTTCGGATGACGTGTCTTCTTGCGCCGAGATACCCACAGACGTGCCCATCTACGACAGTGTCGCGAAATGTGATGCTGACATGCCCAGACTCATGGTCAGGTATTCTGTCGCACCATTGGTTCTTGGAAAGTGCATTTCAATAGATCCAGCTTTGCATGACAAAAGCGCCGAGATCATTTGGGATGTGGCTGTCGACGGCACTCTTGTCGCTGAGATTCTAGAATTGAGCGAAGGCCCCATCATGGTTGCTGATGCCGGCAAGCAATGATGTTTTCAAACAACGCGGGACAGAACAAGCTTAGCGCTCGGTAAACCTCCCATTTTAGTGGGGCATGATTGCACAACTCACGCGGCCGATTGATTTGCTCCGCCACATTCAAGGGGCTTAACTTTGAGGTTTGGAGGCCGCGGACGGGATAAAGGCTCGTGTGCCAATTCGTTGGCTGCAGAGTGAGACCGGAAAAACCTCTGCATTCCTCTTGCCGCCATGTCCGGTTAACGCGCGGCCTGCCGACGATAGAACGCCGACAGGGCAATCAGGTTCCAATAAAAGGCGCAAGCCGCCAATCATTCAGGCTATATCTCAAGCGTGCTTTGGAAAT
>JANNRN010000111.1:0-2686 GCA_031401375.1 Phyllobacteriaceae bacterium
TTGCTCTTCGGCAATCAGTGATCTGATCCGGCTGCGGGCGACGCCGCCGATGCTGTCATCTTGTGAAGTGGAGTTCATTCCTGAAGGCAATCGTCCCTGTCTCGTCCCTCATATTAGCCGGGTGCGGCGCGGGCGGCAATCGGATGCAAGGGGTGTGGTTAAGCGGCGACCTTCTTCGAGATATTGTTCTTGTCGCACACTCCTTTACGAGCGTTCAGATTTGAACTATATTATTCTTTATCAGGAGAATGATTATGACCGTGCTGGCACGTATCTATACCGCTGGTGAAGCTGCGGCGATCAGCGAAATTGGCATAAAGGCGGTGCATAATGCGATCGACAAGCGCATTGTCGAAACCGTCACCCGATCAGCCGGACGTCAGTTGACTGAGGATGACTTGCTTCGGCTGAAGCTTTGGTATGGCGTCGGATCGGCTCTGTCGTCTGACAGGCGTAAGAGACTTTTCGATTCAATCAAGGCCGAGCCCTTCGCAGATGAGATACGGGCTGATGATCTCATCATCGTTGACGTGGCAAAGGCGCGCAATCAATTGGCGGATCGCGTCAGGGACTTGGACGAAGCTGGATCGCTCATCACCCGAAAGAAGGGCGTGATGGGCGGCGAACCTGTTTTTATTGGCACACGTATTCCCGTTCATTTGGTTGCAAATATGCTGGCCGCCGGGGCAAGTGCCGGCGAGATACTCGAGGGTTACCCCAAACTGACTGCACGCATGCTGGAACTTTCCAAAATCTGGGTCGCGGCGCACCCTCGTCGCGGACGTCCCAAAAGTTTGTCGGATCAGGGCATCAAAGCCAAATCCAGCAAGCACATGTCTTGGCCTGGCACAGATCATTCCAAGTCATGAATTTTCTGATTGACGAATGCCTGCATACCTCGCTGGTTGAGGTTGCACGAAGCGTTGGCCATCAGGCTGACCATGTCGTTTGGTTGGGACTTGGCGGACAAGCCGACTGGGATTTAATGCCACGAATCATCAGTGATGAATTTACATTCGTCACGAACAACGCCCGTGATTTTCGCAAACTGTATGCCAGGGAGCCAATTCACGCCGGACTGATCATTCTGTTGCCTCAAGTTGTCCCGAAACAGCAGCGAGAGCTGTTTCAATTGTTGCTCGCCGAACTGGGACCGGACAATCAAATCATGAACGAGGCCATTGAAATCAATATCGTGGACGGGGAGACACGGATGGTGCGATATGATCTATCGAAGCGTCTTGACTGACGTCGCTGGCGCCAATCAGCCTGCGTAGTCCCTCACACCAAATATCCCCGACCCGACCCGCACATGGGTTGCGCCCAGCGCAATCGCCAGCTCGAAATCCGCCGACATGCCCATGGAGAGCGATGCGACGCGGCATTCCTTTGCCAGTTTCTCGAGCAAGGCGAAATGCGGCCCCGGATTCTCCTCCACCGGCGGGATGCACATCAGCCCGTCGATCTTGAGACCGTGGACGCTTGCGCAACGCGCGACAAACGCCACACATTCACGCGGTGCAATGCCGGCCTTTTGTTCTTCAAGACCGGTATTCACCTGAACGAACAATTTCGGATGCCGGCCCTGTTTCTTGATCTCGAGCGCCAGCGCTTCGGCGATCTTCTCGCGATCAACGGTTTCGATCACGTCAAACAGCGCCACAGCCTCTTTGGCCTTGTTGGATTGTAACGGGCCGATGAGGTGGAGTTCGATGCCGGCAAACTCGGCCTTTAGCGCGGGCCATTTACCCTGCGCCTCCCGCACGCGGTTTTCACCGAAGACGCGATGACCCGCTTGCAGCAGCGGTCGGATCGCGTGCGCCTCAAACGTCTTCGATACGGCCACCAGGGTGACCGCGCTCTTTTCACGTTTGCCCTTTTGCTCCGCCAACCCGATATGGGCCTTGACCGTGGCAAAACGCTCAAGTGTCGTATTCATGCAATTGGAACCTTTGTTGGCGTCTTTTCCGGGCAAAAGGTTGACCAGCAAGGTCAATCATGGTGAAGGTCCGCCCGAAATTTGAACATGATTTGGCAGAGAAATACCGGAAATGGCCATCGAACGCTATAACCCCAAAGACGCGGAAGCGCGCTGGCAAAAGGCATGGGATGCGGCCAAGCTCTTCGAGACGACAAACGAGGACAGCCGCGCGCGCTATTACGTGCTTGAAATGTTTCCCTACCCGTCCGGCCGCATCCACATGGGCCATGTGCGCAATTATGCGATGGGCGATGTCGTTGCCCGCTACAAGCGCGCCAGGGGCTTTAACGTTCTGCATCCGATGGGCTGGGACGCGTTTGGCATGCCGGCGGAAAACGCGGCGATGCAGAACAAGGTGCATCCGAAGGACTGGACCTACAAGAATATCGACACAATGCGCCGCCAGTTGAAATCGATGGGCCTGTCGCTCGACTGGTCACGCGAGTTCGCGACCTGCGACGTTGAATACTATCACCGCCAGCAGATGTTGTTCCTTGATTTTCTGGGGAAGGACCTCGTCTACCGCAAGCAGTCGAAAGTGAACTGGGACCCGCAGGACATGACCGTGCTCGCCAATGAGCAGGTGATTGACGGCCGCGGCTGGCGTTCCGGCGCACTGGTTGAGCAGCGTGAACTCACGCAATGGTTTTTCAGGATCACCGATTACAATGAAGAACTTCTGACAGCGCTCGACGGTCTTGATGG
>JANNRN010000112.1:0-7336 GCA_031401375.1 Phyllobacteriaceae bacterium
GTGGATTCGCCGAGCAGGCGGGCCGCTTCGAGCCGGTGCAGACCCTCGACCAGCACATGGCGTTTGCCGTCAAAGCGCACCTGAATGGGAATGCGCATGCCGTGATCGAGAATGTCGCCGGCGAGCGTCTGCGCCTTGACGGCATCGAGCGTCTTGCGCCGCTCGGTGGGAATATAGATGTCGGCCAGCTTGACTTGGTAGATTTGCAGCATAGGTCAGCTGCGCCCGAAAAAGTCGCCTTTGCCAAGCGGCACGCCGTTATGACGCAAGATGTTGTAGGCGGTGGTGATGTGGAAGTAGAAGTTCGGCATGGCGTAGCCGACCAGATAGTCCTGCGCGGTGAAATTGAGTTCACCCCAGGCAAACTTCAGTGTCACTGGCCGCTCTTCCTGTCCGTTGATCAGATCGGCCGGGAACTCCTTCACCAAAGCGATGGCCCTGGCGATGCGCTCCTGAAGCTCGGCAAAGCTCTTTTCATTGTCATCCCATTTCGGCGCCTCGGTGCCCGCCATGCGATGAAGCGAGCCTTTGACGTGGTCGGTTGCGATCTGCACCTGCTTTGCCAGCGGATACATGTCCGGCGCGATGCGGGCGCTCAGGAACACTGCCGGATCAATCTTGCGCTCCGCGGCATTGGCCTCGGCGCGTTTGAGCACATGAGAAAGCCCGTTCAGCATTCCAACAAAGGTGCGGGTGGCAACGGCATGCAGCGAAATCGTCATGGCGGTCTCCGGATTAGGGCGTTTTCGCTTTTGATGGAATCATCAAAAGTAAAGGACAATGCGGCGATACAAGGACTTGGAGCCTGTCAGCGTTTCCGTGAAACGCTCCAAGCGTTCAGGCGCGTATGGCGCAGGACGCAGACATTTGAAAGGGGGATGGCGCGGAAAAGATCAGGACCTTCACCAAAGCGCCTGAATTCAATGCGGTTTGAACTTACTGAGAATCTCCGCAAGGCCGGGTTCGGCGACCCGCGCCGCAGCTTCCTGCGGGGTGAGCCACAGTCTCTGGCGTTCGCTCTTTTCCGGCCATTGCTTCAGGTGCTTCCTGATTTCGAGCGGATAGACATCGACAATGCAGGGCAGGGCAAAGCCAGGCCCGATAATTTTCACATATTCGTAAGAGCCGATTGGCTTGCTGGCGATTGTTCCGGTAATGCCGGCCTCCTCAAAGGCTTCTTTTTCCGCCGCCTTTGCGTCCTTCATATTCTTTTCCGTCCAACCTTTGGGCAGCACCAGACGGCCGGTCTCGCGGCTGGTCACGAGCATTACGCGAACACCGTCCTTGCGCCTTTCGAAAGGCAGGGCTGCGACCTGCCGGCGCGGCGTAATCTGCGCGTCGTCGCCAGTTTTTTCCCGTGCCGCCACGGCTCTTAAAAGCATATTCACCGCAATATCCCGCCGCGCGGATGACCTGTAAACTTGTTATCCGGCAAACGAATTAAATAGTCGTTATGAAAAGCTTTGCTGATTCCTGCAGCGGATTTATGACATGTCAGCCCTTGTGACCGTCGGTGATTGGCGCCTGATAGGTAAAGCCCATGTCCCAGGGGAAATAAATCCATGTATCCTGGCTGACTTCGGTGACAAACGTGTCCACCAGCGGCCGGCCTTTGGGTTTTGCATAGACCGTGGCGAAATGCGCCTTGGGCATCATGGCGCGGACAATGGAAGCCGTCTTGCCGGTGTCGGTCAGGTCATCAATGATCAGCACACCTTCCCCGTCATTGGCGAGAAGTTCCGGTGAAATCGACTTCAAGACCTTCAATTCGCCCTGTTCGGTATAGTCATGGTACGAGGCGATGCAGACCGTTTCAATCAAGCGGATGTCGACCTCTCGGGCGATGATGGCGGCCGGAACCAGCCCGCCGCGGGTGATCGTCACCATGGCGCGCCATTTGATGCCCATGCCGGCAAGCCGCCAGGCAAGCGCGCGGGCATCGCGGTGGAACTGGTCCCATGAGACGGGAAAGGCTTTTTCGGGAAGGGACATGGGGCGCTCCGCTGGCGTGTGTGGAATGCGCCCCGCTTTAGCGGCAAAATGTGACGTTGTTCAAGTCATATGACGATCTGCGTGCCGATCTCCACAACGCGACCCGTTGGAATGCGGAAATAGTCGGTCGCATCGCTGGCATTGCGGGCGAGCATGATGAACAGGCGATTCTGCCAGAGCGGCATTTCGCTTTTGGCCGATGGACGCAGTGAGCGGCGCGAGACGAAGAACGATGTCGCCATGATGTCGAACTTCCAACCGAGCTGACGGCAAAGTCCGAGCGCTCTTGGTACGTTCGGTTCCTCCATATACCCGAACGTCATGGTGACATGGGCGAAACTCTCGGAGAGCTTGGCGATTTGGACACGCTGATGATCGGCAACACGTGGCATGTCCGCAGTTACGACGGTGAGGATCACGTTGGATTCGTGCAGCGCCTTGTAGTGCTTCAGCGAGTGCATCAGTGAAACTGGGGCGGTTTCAGGATCGCTGGTGAGGAATATGGCCGTGCCGGGAACGCGCAAGGGCGGCTTCTTCTCCAGCATATCCACCATCGTCATCAATGGCACATCGTCACGGCGGGACTTTCTGGCGAGAATGGCGGTGCCGCGCACCCATGTATACATAATGAGCATCATGAACGCCGCCATTAAGAGTGGAACATAACCTCCTTGGAGAACTTTCATCATATTGGCTCCCAAAAAGACGAGGTCGATGAGGAAAAATGGCAGCATAAGCAAAGCCGCCGCCCAGACCGGCCAGTTCCAGTGCTTCCAGACAACGAAGAACGCGAGTGAGGCGGTGACCAGCATGGTGCCGGTGACCGCGATGCCATAGGCGGTCGCAAGGCTCGATGAGGTGCCAAACAGCAGGACCAGAACCAAGACGCCGATCATCAGCATGGCGTTGACCTGCGGCATATAGATCTGGCCCATTTGGTCCGCAGATGTGTGCCGAAGGTCCAGCCGCGGAAGGATGCGGAGCTGGATGGCCTGACGCGTGAGGGAATAAGCACCGGTGATGACAGCTTGGCTGGCGATTATGGTCGCGAGAGTCGCCAGAATGACCACCGGCAAAAGAGCCCAATCTGGATAGAGCAGGAAGAAAGGGTTTTCGATTGCGGCGGGGTTCGCCGACACAAGTGCAGCTTGGCCGATGTAGTTGGTGGCGAGCGCGGGGAAAACGACGGCAAGCCAAGCGAATTGTATCGGCTTGCGGCCAAAGTGACCAAGATCGGCATAGAGTGCTTCTGCGCCGGTAACTGTGAGAAAAACCGCACCAAGGGCGATCAGCCCAATTGTGCCATTGCTGGCCACAAACTTTAGCGCATGCCAAGGATTGACAGCAGCCAAAACGCTCGGGTCATCAGCGATGTGAATAAGACCTCCCCATGTCATGGCGATAAACCAGACAAGCGTAATAGGCCCGAACCAGCGGGCGACGGCTGCCGTGCCCCGGCTTTGGATGAAGAAAAGACCGAAGATGATGACAATTGTGATCGGCAGGATATAGGGGTCAAAGGCCGAGGTAACGAGTTTCAATCCTTCTACTGCCGACAGGATGGAGAGGGCAGGCGTAATCAGGGCATCGCCATAAAACAGGGCTGCACCCGCCGCACCGCAGAAGAAAATCAGCGGCACAGAGCGGCCCAAAGCCCGCTGCGCAAGTGCATAAAGCGAGAGAATGCCGCCTTCGCCATTATTGTCGGCGCGCAGCAGGATGAACACATACTTGAGCGTCACGATGATGGTCAGCGACCAGAGCATCAGCGACAGGATGCCGATAATGTCGTCGCGCTGAACGCCGCCATGCCCGCCGCTTGCGGCGAGCGCAGCTTCACGAAAAGCGTAGAGCGGACTGGTGCCGATGTCACCATAGACGACGCCAACGGAACCGAGCGTCAGCGCCCAGAAACTGGTTTTGCGGGTGAGTTCAGTCGGGGTGACAGGTTGTTCGAGTGCATATTGATGGGTCATTTTAGATCGGAATCCTGTTAAGCCTCGAAAGATCGGCTTTGCCACATAAGGAAACGAGACGGATTTTGGGCTTTTGGCGTAAGGAACGTATAAGGATTGCAGGATTTTGAGGGTCGTCCCTTGCGAATAGAGGGGGATTTGGTGTTACCCATGCACATGGCTGAGACGCGAAACCTTGCCGATGAGGCGGGAAAGCAGCTTCGCGCGGCGTTGGCCGCAGCATTGACTGTGGCTATCGCCGTTGTCGTTGGTGTCGAGCTTGAAAAATGGATTTCAACGCGCGGAATTTCGCTGATTTTCATTGTGGCCGTTGTCGCCTGCGCGTCCCGTTCCGGTTTCTCGGCTGGCTTATTGAGTGCCATATTTGCCTTTCTGGCGCTCAATTTCTTCTTCATTGAGCCGCGCCACACCTTTGTAATTACGGACCAGAAAGAGCTGTTTTCGCTCGGCGTTTTTCTCGTTGTTGCGGCGATCACCGGTAGCCTTGCCGGGCGCTTGCGCGAGCAAGTGGTCGAGGCTAATCAGCGTGCTGACATGCTGCGCATCTTGTCGGAATTTTCCGGGAAATTGTTCGTAACAGCCAACGAGTCTGACATACTTGCCGCTCTCGCCGACCAAGGTTCAAAGGCCATTCAAGGTCCGGTCGTGATTCTGCACAACAATGGCGAAAGCCCGATGATCGAAGCGATTGCGCCTGCTGATGCACAAATCGAACCCGGTGAGGTGCAAGCTGCCGAGGAGGTTTTTCGAAAAGGTCATCCGGTGATGGCGACGGCTCCCGGTTGGGCGGGCGGACGCTTTGAGTATCGGTTTATCGACAAGACACGGATGCCGGACAAAGTGATCGCGCTGGCTCCTCATGGCGGCAACCGACCTGTTGCTCCTGATTGTGAGCAAGTGTTGACGACGTTGATGGAACAGGCGGCGCTGGCCATTGAGCGGCTGCGCTTCTCCAAAGCGACCGAGGCCGCCAATGCCGCCGCGCAAGAGGAGAAGTTGCGTTCGACACTCTTGTCGTCAGTGTCACATGATCTGCGCACACCATTGGCGACTATTCTGGGGTCAGTGACGACATTGCGTGAGCTTGGCGGCAAAATCCCGGTGGCGGCGCAAAACGAACTGCTTGCGGCCATTGAGGAAGAGACGCGGCGTCTGTCGCGGCTTGTGGCCAATCTTCTCGACATGACCAAGCTGCAATCCGGTCTGAGGATGCGCATGGATTGGGTGGATGTTGGCGATACTATCCGCTCAACCGTGGCGGCGATCAGGACCAATTTTGCCAACCACATGTTTGATGTGAAGATTGAAGGTATGCTTCCGCCATTGCATTGCGACCCAGTGCTCTTGGGGCAGGTGCTCTTTAATCTCCTGGAAAACGCCGTGAAGTTTTCTCCCGCTGATCAACCCATTCTCGTTAGTTCAAAAGCGTTGGAGAACGCGGTTGAAATTAAAATCACAGACCGGGGTACTGGCATCAAACCGGACACCTTGCCTAACATCTTCGATAAATTCTTCACAGGAGACAGTGGATCAAAAGGCGCCGGATTGGGGCTCGCCATTGCCAAAGGAATTGTTGAAGAAATGGGTGGCGCTATCCACGCGGTCAGCCCCGGAATTAGCGGCGTTGGAACTGAGATGTTCATCCAATTTCCTGTCGTTACCGTGACTGTGGGCGATTCGAAAACATGACCAAGGCCAAGCGTATTCTCATCGTCGATGATGAGCCGCAAATTCAACGATTCCTCAGACTCGGGCTTGAAGCATCCGGCTATGACATCTTGCTGGCGAGCGACGGCGCAGAGGCTTTGCGCCAGAGTGCTGCAATGGCGCCGGATCTCGTTATTCTCGACCTTGGGCTGCCGGACATGGATGGAAAAGACGTCTTGGTGCGGCTTCGTCAATGGTCTTCTGTTCCGGTCGTGGTTCTATCGGCGCGGGATGATGAGCGCGAGAAGATCGAGACGCTGGATTTGGGAGCCAATGATTATGTTGCCAAGCCGTTCGGTATTGGAGAACTATTGGCGCGCATTCGGGCGGCTCTGAGAAATGAGCGGCAGGAAGGTGTCGAGACCTCCTTCTATGCGATTGGCGCAATATCAATTGATGTGGCGCAACATCGGGTGGATTTGGCGGGCGAGGCGGTCAAGCTCACGCCAAAAGAGTTCGAGCTGTTGCTTTATCTCGCACAGAATAGCGGCAGAGTGCTGACGCACAAGCAGTTACTGGCCAAGGTTTGGGGACCGGCTCATGGCGAGGATACGCAATATTTGCGCGTGTTTGTCGGGCAATTGCGTCAGAAGCTCGAACTCGATCCGGCCAATCCTGCGCTCATTGTCACCGAACCCGGCGTTGGCTATCGTATAGCCGCTGATCGTTGAAGCGGCTTACACAAGGCCCGCGATCAGAGCCTCCACCGCCAACTTGGCAGCCGTCAGTGCAGTCTCGCTTTTGGAGCGCACGATGATCTCTACCGAGAACGCACCGTCACTCATGCGTGGATACGAGCCGATGATCGTTGCCGGATGCGCTTTCTGGATTTCTGCAAGCGCGGTTCCGATCCTGCCCTCGCCATGAGGGCTGTGGACGGCCTCCGACAACAGCTTTGTGCCGCTCTTGAGTGTCGGCAAGACCGCATCAAGCATGGCTTCGAATACCGCCGGAACCCCCGCCATCACGAAAACGTTCTCCAGGCTGAAACCGGGAGCAACCGAAACGCGGTTCTCGATATGGCTGGCGCCGCGCGGCATGCGCGCCATGCGTCGGCGCGCTTCATTGAACTCAACGCCGCGAGACCCATAGCTGTCGGCGAGCAGTTTCATTGCCGCCGCGTCGTGTTCGCAGGGCACGCCAAACGCCTTGGCAATGGCGTCGGCGGTAATATCGTCATGGGTCGGACCGATACCGCCGGACGTGAAAACATAGGTGTAGCGCTGGCGCAGTGCATTCAGCGCGGCAACGATTTCGTCCTCGATATCCGGGACAATGCGCACTTCAAGAAGCTCGATGCCGGAAGCCGTCAGTATGGTCGCAAGATGCCCGATGTTCTTATCTTTCGTGCGCCCCGACAGCAACTCGTCGCCAATCGCCAACATGCCCGCCGTCACGGTGTCATCCGCCATGACATTTCCCTTCGTATTCAATCTGTTGACGTTATGTCGCTCATTAGGCCTCTAGGAGTGAACGACGGCAATCCCATATCTGGTTAGCTGCAGGAAATTATCAAGTCACAAGGAGAGAACAATGGCAAAAGTGCTGGTGCTTTACTACTCAAGCTGGGGCCATATCGAACAAATGGCCAATGCCGCCGCGGAGGGTGCGCGCTCGGCAGGCGCCGATGTGGTGGTCAAGCGCGTGCGCGAACTGGTGCC
>JANNRN010000113.1:0-3616 GCA_031401375.1 Phyllobacteriaceae bacterium
AAACAAATCCGGGAAAACGGCCCGTCCAACTTCACGCTCGGGCCACGCTACAAACGCAACGTTGCTCCTATTGAAACGACTCGTTTGCTGGCGTCAAGCCTTGTATTTTGCTTATTCGGCAAACCCAACATATTGTGGCGCGCGCATGTGAATAATGGGGAGAACCGGTCCCGCCCCGGCTCCAGGGTCAGATCCGAAGCGCCGGTAAAGTTTTGCGTTAACCTGAAACTCCGCCCTTAACCCGCCGCATTATCGGCCATATTCGGTGGCGGGGATTGGAGAATGACGTGATGATCGACCCTGTGAAAAAAACCTTTCTGGCGGCGCTCGTTTTGCTCTGCCTGCCCGCTGCGGCTGAGGAGACAGGCAACGCCGCAACCCCTGCAGCACAACCGGAAATCACCGCACCCGGCGCCGATGTCAGCGACGCAGTGCCGCCCTATGACTGGTCGCTCCGCGCCAAGGAGGCGTTCCTTGCCACTTATCGCGAAACATGTGTGAGCCTTGACGAATCGGACACGCTTGAAAGCCGCGCGCCGGATATTTACGACCTGAAATTCCGCCATGCTTCCGACGAGGCGGATATGCCGGACCGCGTTTTGACACTTTACCGGTTTTTCTGCAGCCGCGGCGCCTACAACGAAAGCCACGTCTTCTTTATGCGCACCGACTTGCCGGAAATCCTGCCGGTCTCCTTCGCCCAACCGGTCGTCCACGTGAATTACGAGAACGAGGATTTCGAAGGCAAGGTCATGGGCATCGACATCATCGGATTGCAGGCAAGCGCCCTTCTCGTCAATTCCGAAGTCGATCCGGCAAAGAACAGCATTTCAAGCTTTTCCAAATGGCGCGGTGTCGGGGATGCGGCGTCAACCGGCACATGGGTGCTGAAAGACGGTCAGTTCGTCCTCTCGACCTTTGAGGTCGATGCGAGCTATGACGAAGAGATCAATCCCGTCAGCATTCTGGATTACCGCGCCATCAACGAAACCTTGACGCAAGCGCCCTGAAGCATTTCCAGAAACATTGGGAACCGGTTTTCCGCCCGGAAATGCGCAAGAACAAATAGTCAGAGACAATCAGCGATTCAAAGAAACGATGAATGGCGCTGACAGCCTCAGGGCTTCGGCGCGCCGGGCGTTTCCACAGGCGCTGCAGGCGGGGTCGTTGAAGGGGTGGTGGCCACGGGCGGCGTGACGGCAGGGACGAGTTTTTTCTTCTTGGGCGCAGCGGCGGGTGCATCGGCAGGCGCCGGGGTTCCCGCGGCCTTGGCCGCGGCCGCAGCCTCTTCAGCCGCGATCTGGTTGGCGCTCTTTGGCGTCGTGTCGGTCAGCGAAATCACCTTGCCCTTGGCGCTGACCAGACAGACGGCATCGCGCACATCCGCCTTCATCACAACCGCGGTGCTGCCGCCTTGCGGATTGGCGGCCACAAGCGTCACCCGGCTTGCGTCGATGAAATACTTCGCCATCGCCGCCTCAATGCACGGATCGCCGAGTGCCGGATCAACGACGACTGGCGGTGGACGCGAAATGATGGCGCCGCCGGTTTGACAACCGGCAAGCGCCAGAACCGTAAGAATGGAGGCAAGGGAGATCAGTTTTTGCATTGTTTTTGCGGTCCTGGCGACAACGATCATCGGTTTCATAGGAAGATCAGCCGCGAAAGTCGAGTGTTCGCAGTGCAACAAACGCGGAAAAAACTCAGAGTCATTCATCGTTTCCCTGAATCGCTGGCTGTCTCTATCGATTTGTTATTGCGCATTTCCGGAAGGAAAACCGGTTCCCACTTTTCCTGGAAATGCTTGTTTGTCCTGACGCATTTCCGGAAGGAAAACCGGTTCCCACTTTTCCTGGAAATGCATGTTTGTCCTGACGCATTTCCGGACGGAAAACCGGTACCCACTTTTCCTGGAAATGCATGTTTGTCCTGACGCATTTCCGGACGGAAAACCGGTACCCACTTTTCCTGGAAATGCTCTATTTCGCCGCCAGCATCAGGTTGAGAGCCAGCCGCCAATCGGCCATGCGCACCGGCGTTCCGTGCGAACCTGTTTCGAATCGGTGCAGCCATGCAGGATAGGAAGGGTCCGCCTGCCGGATCGCCGCGTAGAACGCCTCCATCTCCGCAATTGGCGAGACGCTGTCCGAACTGCCGTGCCCGATGAACAGGGGACGCCTCTTTTTGAAAAACGCCGTCTTTTGGAATGACACTTCCGGAAACGACCCGAGCAGCAACATGCCTGACAGCTTGGGGGCCAGCGCGGCATCCGCCGCAAGGCGGTGACAGACAAAGCCGCCCATGGACCCGCAGGCGACAAACACCTTGGCTTTGGGCGAAGCGGCCATCATTTCCGCAAGGAGCGCACGCACCTGTGCAGCCCCCATGTCGCCAAAATCGTCAAAGTCCGGGGTAAGATACAGCCCGCCATTCAGCACCATCAGATTGCGGACGCGGTTGAAATTGCCGCCAAACGTATAGTCATTGGATCCCTGCCGTCGGTTGCCGCCCTTGCCGTGCAGGTAAACGACAATGTATGAGGCTCCCGCCTGCCTGCCGGTTGCAACAAAGGTGATGCGGCCCGCCGCCGTGTCGATGGCCATGTCCTTTTCGGCCTTTTTTGGCGCCAGTGAGACATAGGCGCGCTTCACACGGCGCTCCGGCACTTCGTCGCGGCCATTGATATCGCGCAACTCATTGTAATCCACGACCACCCGCCGCCCGCCATCACTCTGTTCGATGACGCCGGGATAGGCGAACAGATCGTCCTTGAACGGCGCAAGGCCGGAGGCAAGGCCAGCGGCCGGCAAAACCAAAATAGCGGCCGCCGCACACAGCAGCTTGAACAATGAATTCATGAAAAGCCCCGCAAACAATTTCTTTGCGCCAGAATCCGATCAGCAAAAATGCAACCCGTTTGCGTCAGATATTGGTCCAAGCGTTTGATAAATAGATGGATTGGCGCTTCACATCGATTATTTCTGAAACAATCCGATTCCTGGGAACATATAAGTGGAAAATCAATCCGTGCGCAATCGCCGAGCACTACTCGCAGCGGACAACCACGACGCCGCGATAGTTGCCTGCTGGAAACGGCGTTCCGGTGCGGGTCGCGATCAGATGAACGTTAACGCGCGTTATTGAATTGCCGCCGCGCAAGCGAACGGGGGTGGTGCCAGGTTGATCGGCGAAGGTTCTGCCGCGGGAAATGTCCTGACCCGAAAATGTTGATTGAAAGGTCGTGTTGTTGTTTCCGAGCGGTGGAAACTGCGTGAAAAACGGAAATGTCGTCGCGCTGATGAAATAGTTGGCGCCCGAAACAATATCGGCAACGCCGGCAACGCCGCCAGCAAGTTTGGACGACAAAACCCTGCCGTTGGCGCTGAGGCCAAACGTGCCGTTCTGCTGGATAATGATCGTGCAGGCGTTTGCCGTGGTGACGGAGCCGCGGAAGGGAACGCCGGCCGTTGCCGAACGCGCCTCCTGCACGACGCTGGTAATTGGCGAGAACGACAGGGCGGCGCCAAGCGCCATCGCGGCAACAAAAACGCCGCGCGCCTTTCGCGCAAAAGGCAAGCCTCCGCCGACTGAACTTCTCTTCGCGATATCGCTGTTC
>JANNRN010000114.1:0-1970 GCA_031401375.1 Phyllobacteriaceae bacterium
GCGAGCAAAAGGTCCGACGACATGATGACCGCCGTCAGCACATTGTTGAAATCATGCGCGATGCCCCCGGCGAGCTGGCCCACCGCCTGCATCTTCTGGCTCTGCGCCATTTGAACTTCCAGCGCCTTCTGCTCGGTGGTCTCCACCGCATAGACAAAGGCAGCCTCGTCCGCGTCCTCGCCCGAGCCTTCGACAACCGCGTTGAAATACAGGCGCAGGTGGCGGCTGTCTTCATTGGGAAATGACGAATCAATCGGATCAATGTCGGCCTGACCCGCAATGGCTTTGTCCAGCGAGAGCTGGAACGCCTTGCGGTCGCGCTCGTGGATAATCGCATCAAGCCGGATATGCCGGTCCACCGCGCGCCGGTCGACGATGGAGGAAAACATCTTGAGGAAGCGCGCATTGGTGCGCAGGACGCGCCCGGCGCTGTCCACCGCGGCAATCGCCATCGGCGCGGAATTGAAGAACCGGGTAAAGCGCAATTCCGCAACCCCGGCATCGGTGCTGCGCGCGGACTCTTCACTGCGGTTGAGGACAATCGTGCGAACGGCGCTTGCGGTCCCGTCCCGGGCCGCGTGCACACGCTGGTAAAGCCGCACGGGAAGCGCCTGCCCGTTGCGTTTGGACAGGTCGAGATCAATGACGGCGGTCCGGGTCGAACCCGGCTCTGCCTGCACTGAATCAATCAGCGCCATCCCGTCACCCGCCACGATATCGGCAACGTCGATAACGCCGACCTGAAACTGCACGAGATCAATGCCCAGCCAGTCGGCAAGCGTCGCGTTGATATAGGTGATCACACCCTTGGAATCGGCTGAGAAAAACCCGGCGGGCGCATGGTCCAGGTGATCGATGGCCTGCTGCAGATCCTGAAAGAACTTTTCCTGCTCTGCCCTCTCGCCTGAAATATCCGTCAATTGCCAAGCGTTGAGCATATCCTTGTGGTCGGCCAGCTGCAGCGGGCGCACGCGAAGCCGGTACCAACGCCCCTGCGGTTCGCCTGTGCTGCCGAGCGGCTTTGACAAGCGGAACTCCTCCACGCCCCCCACACCGTCCCGCAGCTTCTGGCTCAGCCGGTAAATGACATCGGGGACATCAGCCTCCGCCGAAAGGATGCTCTCGACGCTGCGCACATCCGACGGGGTCTTTGCGCCCGTCAATTGCGCATAAGCCTGGTTGGCGTAGACGATCCGGCTCTTGCCGTCGGTGACCACTGTCCCTTCACGCGAACCATCAACGAACGCCTTCGACAGTTCCGAGCCGGATGAACGCGGCGCTATCCGGATGAACCCGATGACGGAGGCAAACAGGTAGAAAATTCCGATCATGGCAAATATGCCAAGGACGCCGAGCAGGAACGATTCGCCGAGCTGGTCGCGAAAAAAAACAAAGACGGCGGCAACGGCGATGAGCGCGCCGCCAAGCACCAAAAGACCGGTGGCGGCGCCGGGTCTGATTTCCCTGTCAATGACGGGAAGCGGGTGAACCTCCCCGTTGTCGTCTGAAGCCATGCGGCTGCACCCTCATTTGCCGAATCAGGAATGGAAACGGTTGAATCACACTCATATGCCATGCGGAAGGTCCGCCGCCAAAAACACCCGTGAAATGAACGACTTTTGTGTGGACTCTGACATGTTTGCATCGCCGCCGCTTCGCTTGTTCATTGTGCCAAGGAAGAATAGGATGCCGATGATGCACACGGACCCTTGGAGGATTGTCCCATGACTGACTGGATCTCCGCATTTCTGGGCACGGATCTGCCCGCGTGGCAGAACTACCTTCTGCTTGCCGCCGGCGCAGTCGCCGTTCTTCTGGCCGCGCTCTGGCTGCTGCGCAAACTCACGCGCGGAACGTTCGTGTCGGGTGGACGCCAGGCGCAGCCGCGCATCAGCGTTGAGGATGCCGCGCCGGTCGACAGTCATCGACGGCTTGTTCTGGTCCGGCGCGATGACGTTGAACATCTCCTT
>JANNRN010000115.1:0-3918 GCA_031401375.1 Phyllobacteriaceae bacterium
CATTTACTGCTACGTGACGCTGATGTCAGGCAAGACCGGCGATGATGCCCTGCGCAAGGAGCTCGTCACCCATGTGCGCAAGGAAATCGGTCCATTCGCCGCGCCGGACAAAATCCAGTTCGCGCCTGGGCTGCCGAAGACCCGGTCCGGCAAGATCATGCGCCGCATTTTGCGCAAGATCGCCGAGGATGATTTCGGAACGCTCGGTGACACCTCGACGCTGGCTGATCCAGCCGTAGTCGATGATCTCATCGCCAACCGGCAGAACAAGAAGGGGTGAACGGGCAGCCCAAGGTTTCGGCTTGCTTGCTTAAAGTGGAACAAGAGCAGACAAACAATCAGCGGCCGGAGGGCTGCTCTGTTTGGTTGAAGGGATGCCCATGAACAACGTCAAGGCCGGCTCCGCCTATTTCGCCATCATATTCGCGCTCGGATTTGTGCTCGGATCCGCTCGCGTCCTGGTCATTGCCCCGCGCATCGGCGAATTTGCCGCGACAATGCTGGAACTGCCCGTCATCCTGGCCGCCTCGTGGATCGTTGCCGGATGGCTGATCAAACAGTTGCAAATTGCGCCGGACACCAAAAGCCGGCTTCTGATGGGAGGAGTCGCGTTCGGTCTGGTCATGATCGCCGAGCCGCTGCTCGGACTGTCGTTTGGCAGGTCGTTGGCGGAGCAAGGGTCAGCGCTGCTGCGTCCTGCCGGGCTCGCCGGCTTAGCCGGGCAGGCGCTGTTCGGACTGATGCCTTGGATCAGGCTTCAGACCATCGATGCCCGCGCGAAAGGGTGAGGAAACGCCTGCCGATCCGGCGGCGGTTGATGATCTGATCGACGGGCGAGGGTGAAAGAATAGGTAAAGCCCATCCACTCGGGACGCAGACATATTTTGCCGCCAGGCAATATCTGGTCTGAAACCCTTGGGCGGAAATTCGGCGGTTGAAGCCCATGTCAATTCCGCCAACTTCCGCTGTTAAGTTCCCCTGCGTCATGCTAGCACCTGTGTCAGATGGCGGGGCGCTGGTCTTTATCGAATTGGATATCGGCATGGCGGACCTGTTCGCGTCGGTTTCTGATGATGCCGTCAACCGCATCATCGACTTTGCACATGTGCACGCGCCCTATCTGTTTAACTATGTCGCGCCGTCGATCACATTTGTCACGGACAAGAATGGTCAGGTGACGCGCATTGATGATCTCTGGCTGGTGTGTTCGCCGGTTCCGGACCCGCCGGAGAAAGTGCCCAAATACAAGCGCATGCCTCCGTTCGCCCTGCCCGGCATTCCGATTGATCTGCCCTACAGCATCCAGATCATTGACCTTGCGCTTGACTTCCACCCAAGCGACGCCGTTGCGCTGCCGCCGGAATTGCTTCCGCCGCTGGCGCCGCAGCATTTCGCGCTGAAAGCCATGCTGCAGTTCGGTTTGGCCTGTGTTCCACCCGATGCCGTGGCGCTTGGCAAATGGAACAGCGGCTTTCCCAAAGGCGAGCGGCCGCTGAAAGTGCTGCCAGTCACCGATCTCATCTGCTTTGTCATCTCAATCGCCGCCACCGGGCATCTTTCCGTGACTTCCACGCAGCCGCCGGGCGCGCCGGTTCCCCTCGATGAGATTCATCTTGAGATGGACGGAATAGAAATTGTCGATATCGAACCCAAGGGTCTCGAGAACGCGGTCGAATGTTATCTAGTGGCGGTGCTGCGGGGCTTCGTGCTGCCGCAGCTGGTGCTGCAGTTCCAGCAGCTGGCGGTCAATGCCATCGGGCTGACGACCGTCACGCCGGGCCTCACGCCAAAGCTGCCCAACAATCCGGCCATCGAACAGAACGAACTGCGGATATGGCTGGACGTCAAGCTTTAGCCGGAAAGGGCGCCCCATGAGCGACGTGGCATTTTCGATCAATGAAGCGACCTTCAACACGGTGTTCTCTAAGGCGCTGGTGTCGCTCAAACAGCTGCCGTTCGACGGATCAAGCTCTGTCGGGCCGCTCTGGATCGGTGTGGAAGGCGCGATCCATATCGACGATGCGGGCGACATTGATTTCGAGGATGGCAACACATTCTTGCTCAAGGAGCTCGACATCGGATGGGATTCCCTGATCCTGCGCTTAGGATTAGACCTGCCCACCACTACCATCGGCAAGTTCTGCGTTCTCCGAATTCCCGAAGATGCGCCCGTCTTCGGCGGGGAGTGCGTTTTTGAGTTTCCCGGCGTGACGCTCTTCGCCGGTGCGCCGGACATTGGACCCGTGAAGCTGAACCTCAATGCGATCATCGGCTTCATCGTCACGGAAATCAGCGGACGCTTCAAGATCGACATCCGCAAGGACGGCAATTTCCAAAAAATCTATGCAGATGTCGAGGCGATCGATGTCGATCCGATCTCCATCAATGACACTTTCGGAAAACTGCCGGCGATTCTCAAGGTCGGCGTCGCTTCAGCTGTTGCGCTGATCGTCTCGAAGGTGCCGCAGGTCTGGCTGCTGGATGCGGTGCTCGGCCTGTTGGGTTTTCCCAGCGTCACCCAATGGGTGCTTGACCTGCTCGACATCGGCGATGACATTGAGGAATGGCTGATGGACAAGCTCAATCTCAGCATCGGCATTGATGACCTGCTCTACCATGTGATCTTTGACGAGGTGCTCAAAACCTCCGCGATTTTCGAGATTGACGACCCGTTCCCGTTCGTGCCGGAGCTCAACGCCATCACCGCCGATTTTGGCGGCTTTCCGGGCCCGGCGCCTGCGGCAACGACCTTTATCATTCCGGCGACCGCTGCCGGCGTGCTCAATCCATCGGCAAAATTTGACGATGATCATTTGTGGATCCGGTTGGATTTTGCCCTTTAAGGCGGGTCAGGAGCATTTCATGCGCAAAATTATCGCCTCCCATCTGACCGACGTGAACTTTGATTCCGCCGCCCTCGGCGGCACGGCGGTGGTCAGCCACCCGCTCGCCGATCTGGGAGAATGGCAGGCTTTGCTGTCGCTCCCCCATGCGCGGCTGCCTGCACAAACGGTGCTGGTGCGGCGCGACGGCGGCAAAGCGATGGCCACAATTGAGCCGGATGGCAAAACCGAACACCGGCTAATTCAGGGCGGCCATGTGCGGCTGCGGGCCGTCGATCATTCAGGGTTTGCGGTCAAGCTGCGCAGCGTTGGCGCGGATGCGCCGGAATGGGATTCGCGTAAATTGCAGAAAGGCGATTATTTCGCCTGCCTGCCCCTGCGGCCCGGGCGCTACCGGCTTGCCAATCATTTGTCTCAGGCCAACGCCGAGATCATCATTCACTATCCTGATCCGCGCCTGCCGCGCGACCCCTCGCGGCCAATGAAACAGGCGCGGCTGCGCGCCGGCAAGCAGTTTTCACCGTCAGCGGTCGAACTGTTTCCGGGCCAGCCACTGATTGTCGCCGTCGACGCGCCGGCCCATCTGACACTCACGCTCGAAAGCCCGGACGACGGCCCGACAGACCTCGCCGCTTGGCGTGAAAGCCGGGATGCGGAAGCGCTGGCGGCGTTTGGGAGACAGAGGCCAAGCAATCCCGGCGGTTAACAGGGAAGCGGCGGCGACTCTTGGGGAATGCGTGAAAATGAAGCCGTTGATGCCGCGCTAAAGGTACAAATCAGCCCGCGTCTGCGGCACCGCCGAAACGCCACGCTGGCGCTTTGATGCAAGCGTCTGGTTGATCTGCATGCTGCCGCGCTCGAACGCCAGCGACACGCCGGCAAGATAGAGCAGCCACAACCGGGCGCGGCCCTCGCCGGCCTCTTGGACCGCGTCGTCCATTCTTGCCCGAAGCCGCTCCGACCACAGCCGCGTCGTGCGCGCATAGTGCTCCCGGAGATTTTCGGCATCGTGCACTTCAAAACCATGGGCTTCGAGATTGGCGACCGACATGCCCAGATGATCGAGTTCGCCGCC